>NZ_OX336385.1:1112500-1413947 GCF_946902905.1 Streptococcus sp. Marseille-Q6470 | reverse complement strand
TCATGTAAATGCGCACTTTCTTGGTGACTCCCCATACTCAGATAATCCATCAGCATCTGATAGCGTGGATAAGCCACAGGTCGATTGTCATTTTGATTCCAGTTTGGGTGAATCCCCCAACCTTGGATAGCATGTTCCTTTTCACCTAGCTTTTCTTGGATTACCTTCATATAGGCCTGAAAACGTCCTTCAACCTCTTGGATAGTCTGAGCCCTACCAAAGGCAAATTCCAAGGTTGTATAAGAAACTTCAAACAAAATCCGATCTTGACTCAACGGTTCTACAAGTTGAATCGGATTGCCCTCCTGGTCTACCTTTTCGACTTCCAGACTGAGAGCATCGACCAAAAAATGCATCAAGTCCTTGCTGACTTCAATATCTGTAGGTTGGCCTTTCGTATGGACGATAGGAAACTCCAACTCAATACCGATGTAGAGATCTGGATTATCTTTGATATTTTTTAAATAGCGGTCTTTTAATAACTGAATTGAAGGGGACATACATACCTCTCACTCTAACTTCTTATACTAGAAAATAAATTACTCTCTATTATACCAAAAACTCCTAGAGATGAATCTTAGAAAATCTGTTTGTAAGCTCACTCCCTATATTTGAGACCAAATAAGTTCCTCTTTATATGAAATTTTACATGAATACGTTAGATATTATTGTGCAAATTTCACAGTATCATCAACCGGTTAAGCGATTTCATATATTTTTGCATAAATCTCCTTGCATTATATTAAATATAGTGATATAATTCACATATAAACAAAAAAAGAGGGCAGTTCAAATTTGACTTCACTTGAATCACGATTTAAGGCAAGCCCCTTTTCCTCTGCACCTCAACTACTAACCAAGGAGGATAGCTATGAAAGCTGTTGTTGTAAATCCAGAAAGCACTGGTGTTGCTATTGAAGAAAAAGTGCTCCGTCCGCTCGAAAATGGCGAAGCACTTGTTGAAGTTGAGTACTGTGGTGTTTGCCATACAGACCTCCACGTTGCCCATGGTGACTTTGGAAAAGTTCCAGGACGTGTTCTCGGTCACGAAGGGATTGGTATCGTAAAAGAAATCGCTCCTGATGTTAAGAGTCTAAAAGTTGGTGACCGTGTCAGCGTAGCTTGGTTCTTTGAAGGCTGTGGCATATGTGAATATTGTACAACCGGACGCGAAACCCTTTGCCGTACAGTAAAAAATGCTGGCTACTCAGTTGATGGTGGTATGGCAGAACAATGTATCGTAACTGCAGATTATGCCGTTAAGGTTCCAGAAGGTCTCGATCCAGCCCAAGCTTCTTCAATCACTTGTGCCGGTGTTACTACCTACAAGGCTATCAAAGAGGCAAAAGTTGAGCCAGGCCAATGGGTTGTACTCTATGGTGCTGGAGGACTTGGTAACTTAGCTGTTCAATACGCTAAAAAAGTATTCAACGCTCACGTTATCGCAGTAGATATTAACAACGATAAACTTGCTCTAGCTAAAGAAGTCGGTGCTGATATCGTGATTAATGGTCTTGAAGTCGAAGATGTTCCAGGCCTTATCAAGGAAAAAACAAACGGTGGTGCTCACTCAGCTGTCGTAACAGCTGTATCAAAAGTTGCCTTCAACCAAGCAGTTGACTCTGTTCGTGCAGGCGGTCGTGTAGTAGCTGTCGGTCTCCCATCTGAAATGATGGACCTTAGCATCGTCAAAACAGTTCTTGACGGTATTCAGGTCATCGGTTCCCTTGTTGGTACACGTAAAGATTTGGAAGAAGCTTTCCAATTTGGTGCTGAAGGTCTCGTTGTTCCAGTTGTTCAAAAACGGCCTGTCGAAGATGCCATTGCTGTCTTTGATGAAATGGCTGCTGGTACCATCCAAGGTCGCATGGTTCTAGACTTTACTCATTAAGATAGATAATAAATTCCAAAACGAGGTAGGGACAAAAGACCCCACCTCGTTTTTTAGCAATAAAATTTTGATATAGCAATTTATTGAACTTAAAGTTCTTTTTTTTTTTACGCTCAAGAACACTATTGACAAAACGTCATTTTACTATCCACATTCTTTAAGCATCCAACGGTTGAAGTATAGGGCTAGAAATAAGATACCGATTTGCTTCGTCGATTTCTGTACTATGACTTTTTTATATTAAATTTCCCATACTTACCTTCAAAATCTTATCTAAAGATATTGATATATCAATGTTTGGAATGACAGGTTTGTTACGCTGCTTTTTAGGATTTATTATAAGTAGTTGATTTTTTATGAAAACGGTTTATACTTAGTTAGTCTTAAAGTTTTCTTAAACTACAAGTCAAACATTTTATAAGGAGGAATGACAATAATGAGTATCGGAATCATTATTGCGAGCCACGGTGAATTTGCCGCAGGTATTCATCAGTCAGGATCTATGATCTTTGGTGAACAAGAAAAGGTTCAAGTTGTAACCTTTATGCCAAACGAAGGTCCAGACGATTTATACGCCAAATTCAACAATGCTGTGGCTGCATTTGACGCAGAAGATGAGGTTCTAGTCTTGGCTGACCTTTGGAGTGGTTCTCCATTTAACCAAGCTAGCCGCGTAATGGGAGAAAATCCTGAGCGTAAATTTGCCATCATCACTGGACTTAACTTGCCGATGTTGATCCAAACCTACACAGAGCGCCTCATGGATGCTAATGCTGGAGTGGATAAAGTCGCTGCGAACATCATTAAAGAAGCAAAAGATGGCATCAAGGCTCTTCCAGAAGAGCTAAACCCAGCTGAAGAAGTTGCACCTGCTGCAGCTGCTCCTGTAGCCCAAGCTGCTATCCCAGAAGGAACAGTTATCGGAGACGGTAAATTGAAAATCAATCTTGCTCGTCTTGACACACGTCTTCTTCACGGACAAGTCGCAACTGCTTGGACACCAGATTCAAAAGCAGACCGTATCATCGTTGCTTCAGATAACGTTGCAAACGACGAATTGCGTAAAGAGTTGATTAAACAAGCTGCTCCTAACGGAGTAAAAGCTAACGTTGTGCCAATCAAAAAATTGATTGAGGTTTCAAAAGACCCTCGTTTTGGTAACACACACGCCCTTATCTTGTTTGAAACACCTCAAGATGCCCTTCGTGCTATCGAAGGCGGTGTACCAATCAAGACTCTTAACGTTGGATCAATGGCTCACTCAACTGGTAAAACAATGATCAACAACGTATTGTCAATGGACAAAGACGACGTTGCTACATTTGAAAAAATGCGTGACCTTGGTGTTGAATTTGACGTACGTAAAGTACCAAACGACACTAAAAAAGATTTGTTTGACTTGATTAGCAAAGCTAACGTTCAATAATTAACATTAAATAGAAAAGGAATAAAACCATGTCAGATATTTCAATCATTTCTGCTATCTTGGTTGTAGTTGTTGCCTTCTTCGCAGGTCTTGAAGGTATCCTCGACCAATTCCAATTCCATCAACCAATCGTAGCATGTACCCTCATCGGTCTTGTAACTGGTAACCTCGAAGCAGGGGTTATGCTTGGTGGATCACTTCAAATGATTGCCCTTGGTTGGGCTAACATCGGAGCAGCCGTAGCTCCTGACGCTGCTCTTGCTTCTGTTGCTGCTGCAATTATCATGATTAAAGGTGGTAACTTTACTACTGAAGGTATCGCAGTCGCAACTGCAACTGCAATCCCTCTTGCCGTAGCTGGACTTTTCTTGACTATGATTGTTCGTACAATCTCAGTTGGTTTGGTTCACACTGCAGATGCTGCTGCTAAAGAAGGAAACATTGCAGCTGTTGAACGCGCTCACTACTTTGCCCTTATTCTTCAAGGTCTTCGTATCGCTGTTCCTGCAGCCTTCCTTATCGCTATCCCAGCTTCTGCTGTTCAAGACGCTCTTGGTTTAATGCCAGACTGGTTGAACGGTGGTATGGCTGTCGGTGGTGCCATGGTCGTTGCCGTTGGTTACGCTTTGGTTATCAACATGATGGCTACTCGTGAAGTATGGCCATTCTTCGCTATCGGTTTTGCTCTTGCAGCAATCTCTCAATTGACTTTGATTGCCCTTGGTGTCATCGGTGTTGCCCTTGCCTTCATCTACCTCAACCTTTCTAAACAAGGTGGAAACGGTGGCGGAGGAGCTGCAACTTCTAACGATCCAATCGGTGATATCCTAGAAGACTACTAGAAAGGGGAACAATCATGGCTGAAAAAATTCAATTATCAAAATCAGATCGCCAAAAAGTTTGGTGGCGTTCACAATTCCTTCAAGGTTCTTGGAACTACGAACGTATGCAAAACTTGGGTTGGGCTTACTCTTTGATCCCAGCTATCAAGAAACTTTACACTAAAAAAGAAGACCAAGCTGCTGCTCTTGAGCGTCACCTTGAATTCTTCAACACTCACCCATACGTAGCTGCTCCAATCATGGGGGTTACTCTTGCACTTGAAGAAGAACGCGCTAACGGTACTGAAATCGATGACGCTGCTATCCAAGGTGTTAAGATTGGTATGATGGGACCTCTTGCTGGTATCGGTGACCCAGTCTTCTGGTTTACAGTTCGTCCGATCCTTGGTGCCCTTGGTGCTTCACTTGCTGCAACTGGTAACATCGTTGGACCGCTTCTCTTCTTCTTTGGATGGAATGCAATCCGTATGTCTTTCCTATGGTACACACAAGAGTTTGGTTACAAGGCTGGATCTGAAATCACTAAAGACATGTCAGGTGGTATCTTGAAAGACATCACTAAAGGAGCTTCTATCCTTGGTATGTTCATCCTTGCCGTTCTTGTACAACGTTGGGTATCCATCAACTTCACTATCAACCTTCCAGGTAAACAATTATCAGAAGGTGCCTACATCAACTTCCCAGAAGGTGCTGTTACAGGTGGAGAATTGAAGGGTATTCTTGGTCAAGCACTTAGTGGTATGAGCTTGGATAGCGTTCAACCACAAACGCTTCAAGGTCAGTTGAACTCATTGATTCCAGGATTGATGGGACTTCTCCTTACTTTCCTTTGCATGTGGTTGCTTAAGAAAAAAGTATCTCCAATCACAATCATCCTTGCACTCTTTGCAGTTGGTATCGCAGCTCGTTACTTCGGTATCATGTAATCTCGGTGAGAATATACAAACAAAAAAGAATCAGGTTTATCACCTGATTCTTTTGGCTCTTTGTCAAATAGTGTTGATGAAGAACCTAATGAAAAAAGAATCCAACAAAAATTGGACTACCTGTCTCCGGTTGAATACCGAAGACGGTAGCCCTAGGGTGTTTTTATTAAATTCTCACTTTTTGGGGTCAGTCCCTAAGCCTGATAGTAGTTTCTTGTTCATACTATTCCCCTTTAGTCATTTACTACTTTAAGTCCCATTGTTTTAGCTACTTCTTCTGCTTTTGATCCCTTAGGTGTATGAATTTCTACATCTGGGTTACAGTTATCTACAAAATAGAATATGTCTGTAATTTCTGTTACACTTGCTGGAATTGTAATGGATTTAATTGACTTTGTGCCCCAGAATACTAATGTTCCAATACTCTTTGTGCCTTCTGGGAAAGTTACTTCTTCAAGAGAACTACATCCATTGAAGATATCATCTTCTACTGTTTCTATTGACTTACCTAAGTATACATACTTTAGAGCACCATCAATCGCAAATGCAGCTTTCGATAGATAACGTACTGTATCTGGTAGAACGATTGCCTCACAGTTCTTTAGGTTTGCTAGACCACGTTCTCCAATTGCGATAACAGGTTTTCCTTTAATTTCCTTTGGTACACGAACAACCTTATCGTCAGATGTACAACTATAGATAACATAACCTTCTTGCCATTCATCATATGTGAAGTACTTTTCATCTGTCTCTGGGAAGTCTTTGAAGTTCTTCTCAGTTACTTCAGAGTTGTTTGTTGTGGTATTTTTTGTTTCTATTGTAGAAGTACTTGTTGTGGTATTTTGTTTTGACTCCTTAGGTCCGCATCCTACTAAACCTGATAAGAGTACTGCTGCACATAAGCCTGATAATAGTTTCTTGTTCATTATTTCTCCTCCTAATATATTAATATCTTTAAGTATTTATAACTATAGTTCCTTAATTTTCCCAGTAAAAAACGAAAGGCACCACAAGTTATTTATATGTTTTCTTTAAACGATTCATGTACTTCTGTCGCAACTTCTCGCCCGTCTTTAATTGCGGTTGCGATAGATTGAGGACCTAAATATGCATCACCTGTTATTATTTATTTCTATTGTATTCTGATGTTGACCGAAAGTCAAATTTTTACCTTTCATCTAGAACACTAAAGTCTACTTTTGTTCAATTGCTGCAACGACAAGATCACATGGAATAATATGTTCACTACCTGCCACTTCATGCGTTAATCTTCTTCCACTTTCATCTGATTCACCAAGTTCCATTGTAATAACCTTTACACCAGTTACTTTCCCACTCTCATCACGCAATACTTCTTTAATATTCTCTAAGAAATGGAATGTAACACCTTCATTGTGTGCATCTTTGATTTGTAGTATAGCTTCTAGTATATTGTTCATATGGTCATCATCCTTTTGTTTTAGGTTTAGGCGCTTTTAATATAATGGATGTTGGCCTTTTTGTATACACTAAAATAGGGTTGGTGGAAAATTTCCATCAACCCTAAAAATTATAGAACCACACAAAACCCTGACCAGAGATGGTCAGGGTTTTGTATTTCAAAAATTATTCTGTAAATTCTATAGTTACTTTTACTTCAGAATCCATTGAAGAAAATATTGTTTTATAATAATTGATTGCAGATTCTTTAATTTCACTCTTAAATTTATCTAAATACTCTGCTTGTTTATCACTAGAAAGTTGGTTTGTGACCAATTTCCCAGTATCAACATCTTCTGTAGTCCCACTTAATAACTCTCCATGACTATCATATAAATCATAAGGATCATCTTTTGAAAGTTCAACACCAATTACTTCCAATTTTGGAACAATAACCTTATATTCTTTTTCGCTTATTTGTTCAACCTTTACACTACTTTTAATTCCAAATTTAGCGTTATAATTTAAAATTACTAATGCTGCTTTTTTAGAGAACGGCACATCAAACCCAAAAACTTGAGTTGTTTTTGTTTCAGAAATAATTTCATTAATTCCCGCATTCAAAAATACAACTTCATTCACTTTTTCAATACTTTCGATATTAATTGACGATTTGACTTCTGATTTATGTTCCTTAGGTAAGAAAAATAGCACTCCAATAGCTATAATAGCTATTAATACCAGATTCAATAGAACACTAAACTTATTAAATTTCTTCTTTAATATAGACAAGATAAAAAAACCTCACTTTAAATAATCTATCTAAATTTTACACATTCTAAAGAAAACAGTCAATATTTTTTCGTACTATCTTCTAAAATTAATTGTGCCTATTAAAAATGAAATTAGTTTGTTGCATTTGATTATATTTTTTGAACACCAAATCCATTTAAAATTGAGTGCTATTTTGAGCACTAAAAAAGGGCTCTTTGTCAAATAGTGTTGATGAAGAAATTTAGGAAGGGATTAAGCAACTAATTGTTGCTTAATTCCTTTTTGTTTTGGGCCAAACATTTTTGTTATTAAAATAATCCTATTTCTAAAATAGTAATAGTTTCTAAAGCCGTAGGCATTTCTTTTAAGCACTTTTATTTTATTGTTTATTCCTTCAATAGGGCCATTTGTTCTAGTTGGATACTCACAAGTATTTTGAATATATGGCAAGTAAGTCATAAGAGTCTTTAATACTCTTTTTAAACCAGGAGATAGGTCTAATTGCGTAGCTGCTTCAATCGTTTCCTTGAATTCTATATAATCTCTATCCTGTATACATTCACGAGGTGAATGTACAACCTCATAATCATTTTTTAGAGATGGATTGTTTTCTAAGATATAATCTACGATTCCTTTACTTGTTATGAAGCTTTCAAAAAGCTTATAACGATTATATTTATAGTTCTGAAGTTCATTAGGGTTCTTTAAAATTAACTTCCAATAATGTTTTAACTTTCGATATAATTTAGGATTTTTATAACGATGCTGATTCATGATACGTACCCGAGTTCGATTTAGTTCTCTATTCAAGGCTTGTACAATGTGAAAAGGATCAATGATAATTTTTGCGTTAAGAAACATTTCTTTTATTAATTGAATGTATGGCAAGTACATATCGATGGAGATAGTTTTCACCTTTAATCTAGTCTTAGGCTCAAAACGATAAAAATATTGTTTCAAACTGTAAGATTTTCTATCTCGTACAACATCGACCAACTTGTGTGTAGTGCTATCACAAATAATGAAGCTCATATTACTATCGGAAGATTTAACAGATTTAAATTCATCAAAACACAAATGCTCGGGTAAATCATGTAATGGTTTAATCGTTAATAATCGTGCTGTATCATCTATGATACGTCTAACGGTATGAATTGAAACATTTGTTTCTTTGGCAATATATGTTTCAGATACTGTTTCACTTATTTTTGCCTTAATTTCATTTTTTAATCGTTTCGAGATATGACAGTATTTTTCTACAATTCGACTAGTATCTGCAGTAAATGAAGAACCACATTCTCTACAGAGAAATCTCTGATTTCGTAGATTTAAGTAGGCTGGAAGGCCTGAAACAGAACAGAGAGTGATACGAGAAGTTTTCGTCCCGTTTTTAACTATATTGTTATTTTGGCTAACGCACCCACAAACGGCACAAAATTCTGGTTTATGCGTATATGTAGCTGAATAAAATAAAGATTTTCTATTTTTTAATATCTTCTCTTGAACATTATTATCCCAAATAATGTTTTTATCTTTGATTTGTAGTGTAGCTTCTAGTATATTGTTCATATGGTCATCATTCTTTTGTTTTAGGTTTAGGCGCTTTTAATATAATGGATGTTGGCCTTTTTGTATACACTAAAATAGGGTTGGTGGAAAATTTCCACCAACCCTAAAAATTATAGAAACATTCTTTTTATATCTCATTTATTCTGCCAAGGCACCCATTGGATCCCATGGTGCAAGGACGATTGGTTCTGCTTCATAAGCAGCTCGTTCTTCTGCTGTCAGTAATTCTTTACGGACAACGATTTGGTAAGTATATTCGTCCATCCAAGCATCTGAAGCAACAAAGTAACCATCTGTTCCGACCTTGTCTCCCCATGAGTTTTCAACTTTCCACTTGACTGATTTACCGTTTTCGTCCAAATCAACACCTGTCAAGACCATGGCGTGAGTCATCAAGCTTTCGCTGTAATCCAAACGTCCAGCCTTGTCTTGAGTGAGTTTAATGTCCATGCTTGATTCAAAGTCATAAACATCTGTCGCAAGGATTCCTGCTTTACGGTTGCTGAGCTGACCGACATCTGAACCAAACCAAACAGTTTCACCTGTTTGCATTTGAGCAATCGCTAATTCTTTCAAGCGCTCCATCGGTACGTTAATGTAACGAACTGCACGGCTACCAACAACATTTCCCAACATCTCAACTGTGTAAGATTTACCGTAAGGTTTATCAGCAGTTGGAGCATTGATCACAGAAACATAGTCTTCTAGTGGAAGGTCGACATATTTCTTGTAAAACTCTTGTGGTGTGATGCCTTTTTCGCTTTGGTAGTTGTTATCCTTATCGCGATAAGCAAAGTCAAACTGACGTGGTGGAAGTCCTAGTGACATAGCAAGGAAGTTAAAAATCTCTTGCAAGAGGTCTTCTTTCTTAGCTTGAACAGTCGCTTGGTCTTCGCCAGAAGCCAAGAGGTCACGCAAGATTTGAGCATCTTGACGAAGCAATTTATTAAGGATTGCATTGAGCTCACGACTGCTGCTAGATGAAACAGACTCTGGATAAACAGACTTAGGAACGACACCGTATTTTTCAAAGAGAGCTACAACCATATCCCATTGTCCACCATCTTGTTGTGGAGTTTGAAGTAGGAAGCTAACCTTACGGCTCGTCAATTCTTGGTCCGCAGTCGCAATCACTTGCTCCAAGAACCAGTTAGATTTTTCATACTTGTCCCAGAAGAAGGTATGTGCTTGTGACAATTCAAAGTTTTCAAGTTTGTATTGAGAGATGAGTTTGTGACGGAAAGTGTTGAGAGCCGCAAACATCCAGCATCTACCAGAAGCTTTCTGGTTAGTAACCTTATCCTTTGTCAAATCAAGTGAGAAAACTGGTGTGTTGTCGACATGGCTTTGACGACGCTCTAGGGCTGCAAAAATACCGTTATGGCTAGCAGCATTTTCGATAGCTTGGTATTTTACATTTGCTTCATAGTTAGCAAATAATTTATCTGTAAATGATTCTTGAATCGCGTTCATAAAATCCTCCTTTTTACTCTACAGTCTATTATAACGCTTTTCAAAAAGGAAGCAACCAAAAACTGAAAAAGGCAAGGTTATTTTCCTCGCATTTTCCTAATGTTTCATCTTTTAGCTGTCACTAGTTGATGCTCTCAAGCAAGCCTTCTAGTTCTTCCTTGCTTAGGCGACGCCATTCTCCACGTTTCAAATCCTCATCCAAGGTCAAAGTTCCCATGGTTAAACGTTGCAAATCCACCACTTCCTTACCACAGTAGGCCACCATCCGTTTGACCTGGTGGAATTTCCCTTCTGCAATAGTCACTCGGACCAGGCTTTCTTCCTTTTCCGTATCAATCGATACAAGCTCCAGCTTGGCAGACTGACAGGTAAAGTCCTTGAGCGGAATGCCCTTGGCAAATGTCTCAATGTCTTCATCCGTCATGATTCCATTGACTTGCGCCAGATAAGTCTTATCCACATGGCGTTTTGGTGAAAGAAGAGCATGAGCCAGCTTGCCATCATTGGTCAAGAGCAAGAGTCCATGCGTATCGATGTCCAAACGTCCCACTGGGAAAACTTCCTTTGAACGAGCCAAGTCATCCAACAAATCCAAAACAGTCTTGTGTTTAGGATCTTCAGTCGCTGAGATAACTCCTTGAGGTTTGTTCATCATATAGTAGACAAACTCTTCGTACTCTAATTTTTTACCGTCAAAACAGATCTCGTCCGTATCTTCATTGATTTGTAGCTTGGCAGATTTTTCTTTCTTGCCATTGACCGTCACGCGCCCAGCCTTGAGAAGATTTTTGACCTCAGTCCGACTCCCGATAGCACAGGCTACTAAAAATTTATCTAATCTCATAGGGCTATTATATCATAAAAAGAGAGCGGTTTTCGCTCTCTTTTTCTCGAATTATCTTTCTCCAATTTACTTTTTAATCATACTTTTTATCCTATGAATTTATACAATCTCATCCTATACTTTCGCGTCTTCCGCAACCAAATCATATGGAAAATATGAAAGTTCTTCACTAGATATTCGTTAACCAAATTAGTTTTTTAATCACTTTATTCCTCCTATGGACATTATTGACCACACAGATGTAAAGAATGAACAAGAAAACAGAATAAATCAGCAATCCTAAAAACTTTGCATAGACCAGGTAAACTATCAAGGAGCCTATCAAACTGACGCTACTAATACTATTAAATACGAAAGCAAGAGTTCCATTTTTCTTTGCTATTTCTAAGAACTCTGAGTACTCAATATCTGTAAATAATGCAGGATATAAGTCCAAGTCTTTGTTAGAGTAGTCCACTACAAATTTCCCTATGAGCAAGGAAAGACAAGTACATAGAATGAAGCTAGAGTATTTGATAGTAGGGATATCAAAAACGGTTAAACCATTCAGCAATCGAATAATGGGGAGAGATAGCAAAGTGAGTCCAAGAGTGTAGTAATGGTGATTCTTAGATGTTCTTTCGAGAATTGAAAAGTAAAGTCTCTTTTCTTTTAAGTCATAATAGACTATTTTGTTTTTATACAATCCTAGATTAACTAGTTTCCTATTGTTTTTCATTCTTTCAGTCATTGTTCAACATCTCTTTCTCAAACCATGGACTTCCATTTACTCTAATCTCAGAAAATCTCTAGCTCACTTCTTATACTAGAGAAATCTTTCCCCTTTGTCAACATTTCGCCGGTGTTTGTCCTTGATTAGCAACCATTCTCACATCGAGTTCGCAACAAAAAAAGCCGCCTGATTGGGCGACTTAATTTTTTTATAGGGAGATTATTATGAAAAAGTTTTAGGAGTATAAGTTAAGTTCTTCTTAACTTATGAGATAAGTATACAGCTCCTATCTTAAAGTTTCCTTAAGTATTTTTAAATGTGAGATTTTTCCATTTTACTTGCCAGTTTTTCTTAGATAAACGCTGTTGATAAAGCTTCATCCGGTCGTCATTTTCTAAAAAATGGGGAGTTGGAGAAACCTGAAAATTCAAAATATCCTCTAAACCATAAGGAGCAAAGAGCTCTAAAGTTGCGTCAGCATGCAAGCGAAGTCCTACTGCCGTACAACGTTCAGGATATTTACTCATGGCATCGCAGGAATTTCTATACGGAGGCGTATGGGGACTATGCTGATGCATAAAGACTTGATTTTTCAGCTCCCACTGATACTGGGGAAAGTCCTCTCTCAACTTGTTTTCTATAGCCAGCGTTTCTTCGTAACTCACATCTGGGTCAAAGAAAATCACATCCACATCCGTTTCACGGTCAAAGGCTGGCTTATCTGACAAGAGATTCCAGATAAAATTTCGGACCGAGCCAGCCGCCAACCAGGAATCTTTCAACTCTAAGTCACGGATGATGGTCAGAATAGCCATAATATCAGGATTTTCTCTGAAAGAGTCTAAGATTTCAGACTTATTTTTCAATGTATTCATACCCTAAATGTTCATAAGCCTTAGCTGTCGCGACCCGTCCTGAACGAGTTCGCATGATAAAGCCTTTCTGGATCAGGTAAGGTTCGTACATATCCTCTACCGTCTCACGCTCTTCCGCGATATTAACCGAAAGAGTTCCTAGACCGACAGGACCACCACCGTACATCTCAATCATAGTGCGAAGAATTTTCTGGTCTACATAGTCCAAACCTTCATGGTCTACATCCAGCATAGTTAAAGCCTTATCAGTAATCACATCATCAATCAAGCCATCGCCCATAATCTGCGCAAAGTCGCGCACGCGCTTGAGAAGACGATTGGCGATACGAGGAGTCCCACGACTACGTAAAGCTAACTCCGAAGCTGCTTCATGAGTAATTTCCATCTCAAAAATATCTGCCGTCCGCTCGACAATCTCTGTCAAGTCGTCATGGGTATAGTATTCCATGTGACCAGTGATTCCAAAACGGGCACGAAGAGGATTTGAGAGCATCCCTGCTCGTGTCGTCGCACCAATCAAGGTAAAAGGTGGCAAGTCTAGATGGACACTACGGCTAGCTTCCCCTGCACCAATCATGATGTCGATGTAGAAATCTTCCATAGCACTGTAAAGTACCTCTTCTACTGACATGGGCAAGCGATGAATCTCGTCGATAAAGAGCACATCTCCTGGCTCCAAGTCATTCAAAATCGCTACCAGATCACCAGCTTTTTCGATAACAGGACCTGACGTTTGTTTGAGATTGACTCCCAGTTCATTGGCAATGACAAAAGCCATGGTTGTTTTCCCGAGACCTGGAGGGCCAAACAAAAGAACATGGTCCAGCGCCTCATCACGCATTTTTGCTGCTTCGATAAAGATTTGAAGCTGATCCTTGACCTTATCTTGTCCGATATATTCACGTAAATATTGGGGACGGAGGGTACGTTCTACCAACTCCTCATCACCCATGATTTCATTATCTAAAATTCTACTCATGTTCCTATTATAGCAAAAATCCAGCCTACAAACAAAAAAGCCACCGAATTTGGTGGCTTCTTTAGGGAGATTATTATGAAAAAGAAAAGTTTAGGATTTTTATTAAATAAAGTTAGGAGGTCTTTACTTAACGATTATATGATACAAGAGAAGACTTAAAGTTATCTTAAGATAAAAGAATTATTTTATTTTTTTCGATCTACCCAAATCATTCCTGTACAATCATAAGTAGATAAGGTTTCAAACCCCAGAGAACGGTAAAACCCCAATGTTTTTTCTGTCTGTTCAGTCGCTAGTTGTACTTGGTAGGCACCCTTATAGTCAGCTAAGGCTTCTTTCATCATAGAACTTCCAATCCCTTGGCGCTGATAGCTAGGCAAAACAATCAAATCCTGGACAAAAACGGATGAAAATCCGTCTCCAACCAAACGCACTAAACCAACGATTTTCTCACCATCACGAGCAAGATAAATGGCTAGTGAATGAGTCAGAGACTGGGACAACATTTGGGGTTGATTTGTATAGTTTGTCCAACCAACTGCCTGATAGAGATGCAAAACGTCATCGATTGAAACAGATGTTTCTTTTGTAATCTTAATCATAGCAAACCTTTCTAACATTCTCTAAGAGATTTCAACTGATGGCCATTTTTATCAAAATTTTCAGGATGCAACCACGCTTCAAAACGTGCTTTAACCCTTGGCCAGTCCTTATCGATCATGGACAACCAATCCGTATCTCTGGTGCGACCTTTATAGATAACAGCTTGGCGGAAGGTTCCCTCATAGATAAAGCCCAAACGTTCTGCTGCTTTTCTAGATGGAAGATTAAGAGCATCACACTTCCACTCATAACGTCGATAATTGAGCTCTTCAAAAACATAACGGGCTAATAAAAACTGGGCTTCTGTCCCCATTCTTGTGTGCTTGAGGGCCGGAGAAAAGGTCACAGCACCCACTTCAATGACGCGATTGGTTTGGTCAATGCGCATCAGAGAAAAAGTCCCTAAAGCTTTACCAGTTGCTTTATCGATAATCGCGTAGTAAAAGCGATCCTTTCGCTCAAGCATCTGCTTTAAAGCAACTATTAATTCTTCGAAATTTTCTACTGGTGGTTGAAAAAGGTAGGTCCACATCTCACGAGGACTATCTGGGCCATATACAGCTAATAAATCCTCTGCATGCTTTTCCACCGATAGAGCTTCTATAATCGTATATCGCCCTTCTATCCGTACAAGTGAAGGCAAAACTCCAGGTGTATCATCTACAGGTTCACCAATCATCTGACCGTATTCATTTACTGGCATAGTTTTCTCCTTATCTCACTCTTATAAGTTTAAAGATGTGAATAGTATATCACATCTCACAGGTAATCTACAAAAAATCCTCCAGATTATGGAGGATTGATCAAATATGGAAACGAGTGAGTTAATGCCCCTTGTGCTTCTCTCTACGTTTTTGCTGTTTGCGTTCGAATTTCTCTTGTTTGAGCAATTGTTTTTGGACACTAGATTGATGTTTTGAAATCTTTTTCCTTTCCTCATACTGCAACTGCAATAATTCTTTCGACTTGGAAGAAACTTTCTGCTTTACTTGTTTCTTCACAGCTCGCTGTAATCGTTTAGGATTCTTGATTTTTACATGCTGCTTAACTGTAGCTTCTGGACTAAAAGATAATTGAGTAAACTGAGTCTGTAAGATCTCTAGAATTTCATCATCTTTTGGCTCCTGACCAAATGTCACACGACAAACTTGATAAGTTTCTCGATACACTTGTTCGAACAAACCATGCCAAAATCCATCTTCAAAATAAACTGTCAATCCAATTGAAATTGTTTCCACGACAGCACCTCCTTAAATCTATCCCTAAGAATGGACAACCAAGGAGGAAGGTTACTGATAGGCTTGCCTACGTCTGGACTACCAACCAGAACTGTGTTTTTATCTTAGTTGGAAATATTATAGCATATAGCAATACAAAAATCCTCCAGAACTTAGCTCTGAAGGATTCATTTTTATTTCACAACAATGTTGACAAGCTTATTTGGTACTGCGATCACTTTCACGATTTCCTTACCGTCAATTTCTGCTTTGACTTTTTCGTCAGCCAGAGCGATTTCTTGCAATTCTTCGCGTGACAGGTCTTTGGCTACCATGAGTTTCGCACGGACTTTACCTTTGATTTGGACGACGATTTCGATTTCGTTTTCGACCAATTTGCTTTCGTCCCATGTTGGCCAAGTGACGTAAGAGATGGACTCACCAGTTGCTGCAACAGTTTGCCAGAGTTCTTCTGCCAAGTGAGGGGCAAATGGGGCAATCAATTGGATAAAGCCTTTAGCATAGTCCACATAGAGTTTTTCTTCCTTGTTCGCCGCATTGACAAAGACCATGAGTTGGGCAATGGCTGTGTTGAATTTCATAGACTCAATTTGCTCTGTGACAGCTTTAACGGTTTCGTTATAAACCTTATCAAGAGTGCCATTGTTTTCTGCAACGATTTCTTTACTTGTGATCAAACGGTAAACACGATCAAGGAACTTACGACTTCCTTCCAGACCTTCTTCTGACCAAGCGATAGAAGCATCAAGTGGTCCCATGAACATTTCATAGACACGAAGGGTATCGGCACCGTATTGTTCCACCACATCGTCTGGGTTAACCACGTTCTTGAGGGATTTAGACATCTTGGCTGGCGCTTGCTCCAATTCTTCTCCTGTTTCCACATGGAAGAAGGAACCGTCACGTTTTTCAACCTTATCAGTTGCCACAAGAGCCCCACGATGGTCACGGTAACTTGTTCCCAAGATCATTCCTTGGTTAAAGAGTTTTTGGAATGGCTCTTTGGTTGGAACGACACCGAGATCATAGAGGAATTTATGCCAGAAGCGAGCGTAAAGCAAGTGAAGAACGGCGTGTTCTGCACCACCCACGTAGATATCCACTGGCAACCATTGTTTGAGGAGGTCCTCATCGGCCAATTTCTCAGTGTTATGTGGATCAATATAGCGAAGGTAGTACCAGCTTGAACCTGCCCATTGTGGCATCGTGTTGGTCTCGCGACGACCTTTCACGCCATCTTCACGAGTCACTTCAAGCCAGTCAGTCAAGTTAGCTAGTGGACTCTCCCCAGTACCTGAAGGACGGATATCCTTGGTTACAGGCAAGACAAGTGGCAATTCATTTTCAGGAACAACCGTTGAAGTCCCATCTTCCCAATGAATGATTGGGATTGGTTCACCCCAGTAACGTTGACGGCTAAAGAGCCAGTCACGAAGACGGTAGGTAACCTTCTCTTGACCACAGCCTTTTTCTTCCAACCAAGCAACAATTTTAGCAATGGCTTCTTCTTTGTTTAGTCCGTTCAAGAAGTCTGAGTTGATGTGAAGACCATCTTCTGTGTAAGCTTCTTCTTCAACGTTTCCACCTTCCAGTACTTCTACGATTGGAAGGCCAAATTGTTTGGCAAATTCCCAGTCACGTTGGTCGTGGGCAGGCACGGCCATAACAGCACCTGTTCCATAGCTAGACAAAACGTAGTCCGCAATCCAAATTGGGATTTCTTTACCGTTAACAGGGTTGATAGCATAAGCTCCAGTCCAAACCCCAGTTTTTTCCTTGGCAAGGTCGGTACGAGCCAAGTCTGACTTGAGGCTAGCTTGGTGTTTGTAGGCAGCAACAGCCTCAGCTTGTTCAGGACTTGTGATGGCATCTACTAGTTCATGCTCAGGTGCCAAAACAGTGAAGGTCGCACCGAAAAGGGTGTCTGGTCGTGTCGTAAAGACGGTGAATTCCTTGTCTGTTCCTTTCACTTTGAAAGTGACATTGGCACCAGTTGATTTACCAATCCAGTTGCGTTGCATGTCCTTGATAGACTCTGGCCAGTCCAGGTCATCCAAGTCATTGAGCAAGCGCTCTGCATAGGCAGTAATTTTAAGCATCCATTGGCGCATTGGTTTGCGGACAACTGGATAGCCACCACGCTCAGAGGTTCCATCTGGAAGAACTTCTTCGTTGGCAATGGCTGTTCCCAATTCTTCAACCCAGTTTACTGGCACTTCAGCTTCATAAGCCAAGCCTTTTTCGTAAAGCTTGGTGAAGATCCATTGTGTCCACTTGTAATAGTTTGGATCTGTTGTGTTGACTTCACGATCCCAGTCGTAAGAGAATCCAAGCGCATTGATTTGGCGTTTGAAGTTGGCAATGTTTTCTGCTGTGAATTCCGCTGGGTCATTCCCTGTATCCATAGCGTATTGCTCAGCAGGCAAACCAAAAGCATCCCATCCCATTGGGTGAAGGACATTGTAACCTTGGGCACGTTTGAAACGGCTGAGGATATCCGTCGCTGTGTAGCCTTCTGGGTGTCCTACGTGAAGACCCGCTCCAGATGGGTAAGGGAACATGTCAAGCGCATAAAACTTAGGTTTTGAAGCATCTGTTCCTGTCTTAAAAGTGTGATGGTCAGCCCAGTACTTTTGCCACTTAGGCTCGATTTCTTTATGATTGTAAAAACTCATGCTGTCTCTCCAATTTTCGTGATGCTCCTATTATACCATTTTTAGAAAAAATATTGTTTCTCTTTTCGTGTTTTTTATCGTTTCGCCCTTTAAACACTAAACTATTTTACAAATAAATTCTAAAAATTCTCCAATATATATAATTTACCATTCAATTAACTCTTCATAAATAATATAGATGCAAGATAGGGCTTTTTATGGTAGAATATAGGAAAGTGCTTTCTCAGAAGGAGGGAAAAATGAACAAACAAACCATCGCTGTTTTAGGGCCTGGTTCTTGGGGTACTGCTCTGTCACAAGTTTTAAATGACAATGGACATGAAGTACGTATCTGGGGAAATATTCCTGACCAAATTGACGAAATCAATACACAACATACCAACAAACGCTATTTTAAGGATACTGTATTAGACGAAAAGATTGTTGCCTATCATGATTTGGCAGAAGTTTTGAAAGGTGTTGACGCTGTTTTGTTCGTAGTCCCAACTAAGGTGACCAGACTGGTAGCTCAACAAGTGGCTGCTGTTCTTGACCATAAAGTCGTCATCATGCATGCTTCGAAAGGTCTTGAACCAAATAGTCACAAACGTCTTTCAACCATTCTTGAAGAAGAAATTCCTGAAGAGTTACGCAGTGAAATTGTGGTTGTATCTGGTCCTAGTCATGCGGAAGAAACGATCGTCCGCGACATCACCTTGATCACTGCTGCTTCGAAAGATTTACAAACTGCTCAATATGTCCAAAAACTCTTTAGCAACCACTACTTCCGTCTTTATACCAATACAGATGTGATTGGAGTGGAAACTGCTGGTGCTCTTAAAAATATCATTGCTGTTGGTGCAGGTGCCCTTCATGGACTTGGATTTGGAGACAATGCCAAGGCTGCTATTATCACGCGCGGGCTTGCGGAAATCACTCGTCTAGGAGTCAAGCTTGGAGCAAATCCATTAACTTACAGTGGTCTTTCTGGAGTTGGGGATTTAATCGTCACCGGAACTTCTGTCCACTCACGCAACTGGCGAGCAGGTGATGCTCTTGGGCGTGGTGAAGCCTTGGCAGATATCGAAGCCAACATGGGAATGGTCATCGAAGGAATTTCAACAACCAAAGCCGCTTACGAATTGGCGCAAGAGCTTGGAGTTTATATGCCTATTACTCAGGCTATCTACCAAGTTATTTATGAAAATGTTAATATTAAAGATGCTGTTTCTGAACTCATGAGTAACGAGTTCAAGGCAGAGAACGAGTGGTCATAATCACCGTTAGAAAGGAAGCTCATGAAGCAAAAAGTTAGAAAAGCTGTTATCCCTGCCGCGGGGCTTGGAACTCGTTTCCTTCCAGCAACCAAAGCCTTGGCCAAAGAAATGTTGCCAATTGTGGATAAACCAACCATTCAATTCATCGTTGAAGAAGCTCTTAAGTCTGGAATTGAGGATATTCTTGTCGTAACAGGGAAGTCAAAACGTTCGATTGAAGACCACTTTGACTCAAACTTTGAACTAGAATACAACCTCAAGGAAAAAGGGAAAACAGATCTCTTAAGATTAGTGGATGAAACGACTGGCATGCGCCTTCACTTCATCCGTCAAACACACCCACGCGGACTCGGAGATGCTGTTTTACAAGCCAAAGCTTTCGTCGGAAACGAACCATTTGTGGTGATGCTCGGAGATGACCTCATGGATATCACTGATGACAATGCTGTCCCATTGACCAAGCAGCTCATGAATGATTATGAAGAGACTCATGCTTCTACCATCGCTGTAATGCCTGTACCACACGAAGAAGTCTCTGCTTATGGTGTTATTGCTCCTCAAGGAGAAGGAAAAGACGGACTTTACAGTGTTGAAACTTTCGTTGAAAAACCAGCGCCTGAGGATGCTCCAAGTGATCTTGCCATCATCGGTCGTTACCTACTCACACCTGAGATTTTTGGTATTCTTGAAAATCAAAAACCTGGTGCCGGAAATGAAATCCAGCTAACAGATGCTATCGATACACTTAACAAAACTCAACGTGTATTCGCTCGCGAATTTAAAGGTTCACGTTATGACGTTGGAGACAAGTTTGGCTTTATGAAAACTTCCATCGAATACGCCCTTAAACATCCTCAAGTTAAAGACCACTTGAAAGACTACTTGATTGATCTCGGTAAAGAACTTTCAGGAGAAAAATAAACCCTTAAAACCAGGTTGAGTATACCTGGTTTTTTTATTGCCTAAACAGCTCTAAAGCTAGTCCAAGACTAATTTCTTGCAATCATTGCTTTTATGGTATAATAATAAGGAGTGAGGAAAGAAATGAAAAATACATTATTATCTATGAAAGAAAAAGGACTGGCTTTCCTTCAGTCCCTAAAATCAAAACTAAAAAATATACATTTAGGTAAAGGTGGCCCTAAAAAGTCTAAAAAGAAAAAGCAAACCAAAACGAATATTTGGACTATCTTTGCTAATATCTTACTAGGAATCAAGGCAACCTTTAATACCCTATTCATCATCGCCTTCCTTGGTGGACTTTTAGGAACTGGGGTTGTTTTCGGTTATGCTGTATCTCTATTTGACAAAGTGACCGTTCCTCAAACAGAAGATTTGCTCAAACAAGTGAACGATATTTCATCCATCTCTGAGATTCGCTATGCTGACGGAACTATGATTGGTGCTATCGAAAGTGACCTTCTTCGGACATCTGTCGCATCAGATGCTATTTCAGAAAATCTCAAACAAGCTATCGTTGCGACCGAGGATGAACATTTCGCCGAACATAATGGGGTCGTTCCTAAAGCAGTTATTCGTGCCAGTCTAGGAAATTTTATCGGACTTGGTTCTTCTAGTGGTGGATCGACACTAACCCAGCAGCTCATCAAGCAACAAGTGGTTGGGGATGCTCCTACACTAACTCGTAAAGCTACTGAAATCGTAGATGCCTTGGCCTTAGAGAGAGCAATGAGTAAGGACGAAATCTTGACCACCTATCTCAACGTCGCTCCATTTGGTCGTAACAATAAGGGGCAAAATATCGCAGGAGCTCAACAAGCAGCTAAGGGTATTTTCGGTGTTGATGCCAATCAGCTAACGATTCCACAAGCAGCATTCTTAGCAGGCTTGCCACAAAGTCCTATCTCCTACTCACCTTATGAATCTACTGGAGAGATGAAGAGCGAAGAGGATATGGAACTGGGTATCAAGCGTTCCAAAGATGTTCTTTACAATATGTACAGAACAGGAGTCCTCAGCCAAGAAGACTACGAAACCTATAAAGCATACGACATTAAGCAAGATTTCTTGCCAGCAGAAAGTGTAAACCTAACTTCTAAAGGTTATCTCTACTTTACTGCACTTGATGAAGCAACGAATCTCATGTATGATTACTTGGTGAAAAAAGATAATGTTTCCGCTCAAGAACTCAAGAACGAATCTATCCAGAAATCCTATCGTGAATTAGCTGAAAAAGAAATTCAAAATGGTGGTTACCGTATCACAACTACAATCGACAAAGCTATCTATACAGCTATGCAAAATGCTGTAGCAAATTATGGCTACCTTTTAAATGATAGTAGTGGTCAACCTGAAGTCGGGAATGTCTTGATGGATAACCAAACGGGAGCTATCTTAGGATTTGTAGGTGGTCGCGATTACCAAAGCAATCAAAATAACCACGCCTTTGATACAAAACGATCTCCAGCTTCGACTACCAAACCTATCTTAGCCTATGGTATTGCTATTGACCAAGGATTAATGGGAAGTGCTAGCATCCTATCAAACTATCCAACTAACTTTGCCAACGGAACTCCAATCATGCACGTCAACAGTCCAGGGACAGCTATGGTAAACCTTAAGGAAGCTCTAAATTATTCCTGGAATATCCCAGCCTACTGGACTTATCGTATGCTTCGTGAAAAAGGAGTCGATGTCCGCTCCTACATGGAAAAAATGGGTTATGAAATCCCAGAATACGGTATTGAAAGTCTTCCTATGGGAGGAGGAATTGAAGTCACTGTAGCTCAGCATACTAACGGATATCAGACCTTAGCTAATAATGGTGTCTACCATAAAAAATACATGATTTCGAAAATCGAAAAAACCAACGGTGAGGTTATCTACGAGCATAAAGACGAACCTGTGCAGGTCTACTCTAAAGCGACCGCAACCATTATGCAGAGCCTACTGAGAGATGTACTTTCATCCCGAGTCACGACAAGCTTCCAAAGTGATCTTTATGGCATAAATCCCAGTCTAGCAAGTGCTGATTGGATTGGGAAAACTGGTACAACAAATGAAGAAGCCGATATGTGGCTCATGCTTTCAACTCCACGGTTGACCCTTGGTGGCTGGGTTGGTCACGATGATAACAGTTCGTTAGCCAAAGGCGCATACTATCGTAATGCTAAGTATATGGCTCACCTCGTAAACGCTATTCAACAAGCTTCTCCTTCCGCTTGGGGTTCTGAACGCTTTACCCTTGATTCAAGTGTCACTTCTTCTCAAGTCCTTAAGTCGACTGGGCAGAAACCTGGTAAGGTCACTATCAACGGTAAAGAGATTGAAGTAACTGGAGAAACTGTAACCAGTTATTGGGCGAACCAAGCTGGTGCTCCAACTACTACCTACAAATTTGCCATCGGTGGAAGTGACTCTGATTACCAAAAAGCTTGGAATACGATTTTGGGAAGTCTACCAAAATCATCTAATTCCAACAATAATAACTCAAACAACAATAGCAATAATAACAATAATCGAAATAATAACAACAATAATAATAGCAACAACAATAATAATAGCAACAACAGTAATAACGGTAATAATAACAATAATACTACAAGTGATAGCAACGACTCATCTTCAAATAGACTACAACGTTAACCTTTCTATATGAATCAGTATCAAAAGAATATTTTTAAGGGGACCATCTACTCCCTCCTATCTGGACTAATATGGGGCATTTGTGGCATTTTAGGAGAATTCTTCTTTACGCATTATCAAGTATCATCCGGTTGGATTACTTCCATGCGACTAAGCCTTGCAGGTGGTTTCGTGCTCATCTTGTCTAGCTTTAAGTTTCGCTCACAGCTATTCGATATCTGGAGAAAGCGCAAAAACTACCTGCCTTTTCTGGCTTATGCCATCTTAGGAATTTTCTCTGTTCAGTATTTCTTCTATCTCTGTGTAGAATACTCTAATGCGACAACTGCAACCATCCTACAATTTATCAGCCCTGTCTTCATTCTCATATACAACCGCATCATCTACAAGAAAAAAGCTTCTAAAAAAGCAATCTTCTATGTTTTAACTGCTATGCTTGGGGTCTTTTTGATGGCTACCAAAGGCGATCTTTCTAAGTTATCCATCACTCCTATCGCTTTATTAACTGGACTTCTCAGTGCGCTGGGCGTCATGTTTAATGTCGTCTTACCCCAGACATTTGCTCGAAAATATGGTTTTGTTCCTACTGTTGGTTGGGGAATGATGCTGGCTGGACTCTTTAGTAATTTTCTCTATCCTGTTTATAGAATTAGTTTTCAGCTGGATTGGGTGAGCATCTTGATTTGTTTGACCATTGCCTTTTTGGGAACAGCTTTTGCCTTTTTCCTATCTATGAAGGCTGTATCACTCGTATCCCCATTGGTGGTGTCAGTGGTCAGTGCAAGTGAACCGCTATCCTCTGCTATTCTAAGCGTTCTATTTCTAGGTCTTGTCTTGGACGGCTACCTGCTATTAGCTATGATTTTGATTATTATTCCCATGATCTTCTTATCCATCGAAGAATCAAAGGACAAACTAAAAGAATCTTCTTTTAACACTTAAGGCTTCAATTTTAAAGCCTTTTTTGGTAGAATAGTAAGCATTACAAAGAGTGAGGAGACATCTATGACTGCTACAAAAATGAATGCACAAGAAATTATCCAATTTATCGCAAATGCTGAGAAAAAGACAAGTGTAAAAGTGACCTTTGAGGGGCAACTTACTGGATCTATCCCTGCTTCTGTTACCAAGCTTGGAAATGTTCTCTTTGGAGACTGGAAGTATATCGCACCTCTTCTTGAAGGACTAACAGAAAATAAAGATTATGTTGTTGAGCAAGACGCTCGCAACTCAGCTGTACCTCTCCTTGATAAACGCGACATCAATGCTCGTATCGAACCAGGGGCTATCATCCGTGACCAGGTTGAGATTGGCGACAACGCTGTTATCATGATGGGAGCTGTGATCAATATTGGTGCTGAAATCGGTGCTGGCACTATGATTGACATGGGTGCTATTCTAGGCGGACGTGCTATTGTCGGTAAAAATAGTCACGTAGGTGCTGGTGCTGTTCTTGCAGGTGTTATCGAACCAGCTAGTGCAGAGCCTGTCCGTGTCGGTGATAATGTACTTATCGGTGCTAACGCTGTGGTTATCGAAGGTGTTCAAATCGGTAGCGGATCTGTTGTTGCAGCAGGTGCCATCGTCACTCAAGATGTTCCAGAAAATGTTGTGGTGGCAGGTGTTCCAGCTCGTGTTATCAAAGAAATCGATAGCCAAACCCAACAAAAAACAGCGCTAGAAGATGCGCTTCGCACCTTGTAAATAGTAACAGAGGCGGAAACTTTTCCAGCCTCTTTATCGTATCAATAGAAGGAAATTAGATATGTTAGATTTGATTCAAACTCGACGCGATCTTCACCAAATTCCTGAGATCGGTTTAGAAGAAGTCAAGACTCAAGCTTATTTGCTCAATGTCATTGAGAAATTAACAGATGGTAAGGATTTTGTTCAGATTCGTACTTGGCAAACAGGTATTCTAGTGTATTTACAGGGAAGTCAGCCAGAACGTACCATCGGTTGGCGGACAGATATCGATGGACTCCCAATCGTTGAACAAACAGGTCTTGCCTTTGCCTCTCAACACCAAGGAAGAATGCATGCCTGCGGACATGATTTCCACATGACAATTGCTCTCGGAAGCTTGGAGCGTGCCTTAGAAAAACAACCAAAAAATAACCTTCTCTTTCTCTTCCAACCTGCCGAGGAAAACGAAGCAGGTGGCATGCTCATGTATGAAGACGGGGCCTTTGACGACTGGTTGCCTGACCAATTCTATGGGCTTCATGTTCGTCCAGACCTAAAAGTTGGACAGATTGCGACCAATACCCATACACTCTTTGCAGGAACTTGCGAAGTCAAGATTCGCTTCAAGGGTAAAGGTGGTCACGCAGCCTTTCCACATCAAGCAAACGACGCTCTGGTTGCAGCTAGCTATTTTGTCACTCAAGTTCAGTCAGTCGTTAGCCGTAATGTTGATCCTATCGAGGGAGCTGTCGTCACTTTCGGTGTCTTTCAAGCTGGAACAACCAATAATGTCATCGCTGATACAGCTTTCTTGCATGGAACCATTCGAGCTCTCACACATAGCATGAGCCTCTTAGTTCAAAAACGTGTCAAAGCCATCGCTGAAGGTGTCGCAGCTGCTTTTGATATGGATGTGGAAGTTGAACTCAAGCAGGGAGGTTACCTACCTGTCGAAAACAACCCTGAATTAGCTCGAGAATTGATGACCTTCTTTGATGAAAAAGAGGGAATTGAACTAATCGACATCGAACCTGCCATGACAGGAGAAGACTTTGGTTATCTTCTCTCCAAGGTTCCCGGTGTCATGTTCTGGCTTGGAATTGATAGTCCCTATGCTCTTCACCATCCAAAGATGAGTCCTAATAAGGAAGAAGCTCTGGCAATTGGAGTCGAGGCTGTATCAAGCTTTTTAGCAAAGAAAGCTGCGGAGTAAACAATGAAAAAAGCCCTACGCAAGCAGGTCTTGCAAGAACTCAAATCTCTATCAGCCGAAGAAAAGGAAGTCATGGACGCTTGGTTGAATGAGCAACTACTTCTACATCCCTTCTACAAGGAAGCAAAAACCATCGCCACTTACCTGTCTTTCCCTCATGAATTTCAGACAGCTAGACTCATTGAACAGGCTCAAAAAGATGGGAAGACACTCCTCATTCCCAAAACCTATCCACATGGAAAAATGGACTTTGTTCTATATGAACCAGAGAAACTCGAAAGAAATTCTTTTGGACTTCTTGAACCTCAAGGAGACTTCACAATCCTTGAACCCTCTCAGATTGACCTGATTCATGTTCCTGGTTTGGCTTTCAACACTTCTGGCTATCGGGTTGGCTATGGAGGTGGCTATTACGACCGCTACTTAGAGCGTTTCCCAGGTCATACTATTAGTACGATTTATCCATGTCAGATTCAGAATTTTCAACCTGAGCACTACGATATTCCTGTTGAGGAGGTACTCATCTATGAAAGAAATTTTTGATCGTCGGTATCCTGTCACGAGCTTCTTTCTACTCGTGACAACCCTGGTTTTTGTACTCATGTTTCTAACCAGTGGTTTCAACTATACCAGCGCAGCCACCTTGTATAAATTCGGAGCTGTGTATCCCCCTGCTATCAAGGCCATGCCTGAACAAATCTGGCGCTTATTCTCCGCAACCTTTGTCCACATTGGCTTGCAGCACTTTTTAGTCAATATGCTATCCCTCTACTTTTTGGGACGCCAGATGGAGCAAATCTTTGGCTCCAAACAGTTTTTCTTTATCTACCTTCTATCAGGTATGATGGGAAATCTCTTTGTCCTAGTTTTTAGTCCCAATGCTATTACTGCAGGTGCTTCAACTGCCCTCTACGGTATGTTTGCCTCTATTGTTGTTCTCCGATATGCTTCACGCAATCCCTATCTCCAACAACTTGGTCAATCCTACCTCTCCCTCTTAGTCATCAACCTAGTGGGTAGTATTTTAATGCCTGGTATCAGCCTTGCTGGGCATGTCGGGGGTGCTGTCGGGGGTGCATTACTGGCTATCGTCTTCCCAGTCCGAGGAGAACGAAAAATATACAGCCCAGGCCAACGTGGTCTAGCAACCCTAGCCTTTATTGCTTTATCAGCTCTACTACTTTTTATCGGACTATTCTAAGAACAAGAAAAACCATTGGAAACTCTCTCAGAGAGCTTTATTTCCAATGGTTTTTTGAATCTATATAAAAAGTTGCTTAAAATCCATTATTGTCACTGAGTTCTTTGAACCAGTGGCCTGATTTTTTCAATCGTCGTTCTTGCGTTTCAAGGTCAAGCTCGACTAAACCATAACGGTTTTTATAGCTATTGAGCCATGACCAGCAATCGATGAAGGTCCAGATCAAGTAGCCTTTACAGTTGGCACCGTCTTCGATGGCACGATGAAGCTCACGAAGGTGACCTTTGACAAAGTCAATACGGTAATCATCCTGAATCATTCCATTTTCGCGGAATTTATCTTCACCTTCAACGCCCATCCCATTCTCTGTCAACATCCACTCAATATTGCCATAGTTTTCCTTGATGTTTTGGGCAATGTCATAAATTCCTTGCTCGTAGATTTCCCAACCACGGTGCGGATTGATCTTACGACCGGGCATGACGTAAGGTTCATAGAAATGCTCTGGCAAAAGCGGGCTGTCAGGATGCTTAGCAAAACGCGGCGCCATGACACGCAAAGGCTGGTAGTAGTTGACTCCAAGAAAATCTACTGTGTACTCACGAATAAGTTCCAACTCCTCAGCTGTAGAATCTGGCAGCAAATTATGCTCAGCTAAAATTTCCACTAGTTCTTCTGGATAAGTTCCCAAGACTGATGGATCTAAGAAAGATTGCGCTTGAAAGAGATCTGCTATACGAGCAGCTTTCACATCCGCAGGATGTTGACTACGTGGATAAGCTGGTGTCAAGTTGAGGACAATCCCAATCTTAGAATTTGGCAGAATTTCGTGACAAGTCTTCACTGCAAGAGTGCTGGCCAGTTGAGTGTTATAGGCTACCTGAACCGCTGCTTTGGCATCTACCTTATGAGGATAATGGGCATCATAGAAATAGCCAAACTCTACAGGAACGATAGGCTCATTGAAGGTAATCCATTGGTCTACCAAGCCTCCATAAGTTTCAAAACAGAAACGCGCATAGTCTTCATAAGCCTTGATGGTCGCCTTATTTTCCCAACCATCGCCATCTTCTTGAAGGGCAAAAGGCAGATCAAAGTGATAAAGATTGACTAAGAGACGGATTCCCTTGGCCTTAATAGCTTCAAAGACCTGACGGTAGAAAGCCACACCTTGAGGATTGACTTCACCACGACCCTGTGGGAAAATACGAGACCACTGGATTGAAGTCCGAAAGGCTGTATGACCTGATTCTAACAATAGTTCGATATCTTTTTCCCAATTTTCATAAAAGGTCGATGTTTTGTCTGGTCCAATCCCATTGTAGTAGCGATTTGGTTCTACTTGGTACCAATAATCCCAGAGATTATCTCCCTTTCCGTCACCAGGCACTCGCCCCTCTGTCTGTGGCCCAGAAGTTGAGGAACCCCAGACAAAATCCTTTGGAAATTTTAGCATAGCACTACCTCTTTTTACGATTTTAATGTTTACTTTCTCTCATTATAAAGAAAAAACAAGGCAAAAACTAGTTACATTTTTGTCTTGTTTTTCTTCTGATTATAGATTTTATTTATTTGTTAGGATTTCAAGGGTTTCAAGCAAGTTATCTGTGTGAACTTCGATTGTATCTCCTGTCGCCTTGATCTTGACTTCTACGATGCCATCAGCTGCTTTTTTACCTACAGTGATACGGATTGGAAGACCAATCAAGTCGCTATCGCTAAATTTAACACCGACACGTTCGTTACGGTCATCCGTCAAGACTTCGTAGCCTTTATTTACCAAAGCTTCTTCGATACGATTTGTCAATGCAAGACTTTCTTCATCCTTGACATTAACTGGAATCAAGTGCACATCAAATGGCGCCAATTCTTTAGGGAAGTTGATTCCCCAAGCATAACGGTATTCACCTTTTGGAGTTTTATTGACAAAGAGGCGAGCGTGTTGTTCCATGACTGCTGAAAGGAGACGGCTGACACCGATACCATAACATCCCATGATAATTGGAATCGCACGACCATTTTCATCCAAGACATCTGCTCCCATACTTGCTGAGTAGCGAGTCCCAAGTTTGAAAATGTGACCAATCTCGATACCACGTGCAAAGTTGAGAACGCCTTGTCCGTCAGGAGAAATTTCACCTTCACGAACTTCACGAATATCCACATACTCAGCAGTGAAATCACGGCCTGGGTTGACACCAGTCAAATGGTAACCATCTTCGTTAGCACCTACAACAGCATTGCGACTATCTTGCACCTTGCGGTCTGCGATAATCTTGACATTTTCTGGAAGATTGACTGGGCCAAGTGAACCAAAGTCCGCTCCCAACAATTCTTTCACTTCTGCCTCAGTTGCAGGTTCCAAGAAGTCTGCTCCAAGGTAGTTTTTCAATTTGACTTCATTGAGTTGGTCATTGCCAACGAGTAGGGCAACAACTGGCTCCTCGTCTGCGATATAAACCAAGGTCTTGATTGTTTGCTCTTCAGAGACATTCAAGAAAGCAGCAACTTCATCAATTGATTTGACACCTGGTGTTTCCACGCGAGCTACTTGATCTTCAGTCACAACGCGGTTGCTTGGTTTGTATGCGTTAGTTGCCATTTCCAAGTTAGCTGCATAGCTTGACTCACTTGAGTAGGCGATTGTATCTTCACCAGAAACCATCCATTTCAGCAATTCAGCCTTGATTTCTTCTTGCACTTCAGACGGAATCTCGTCAAATGATGCGACAGATTTATCCAATACCACCCAACGATCAAGGTCTGTACGAGCAGGTGTGATGGCCATAAACTCTTGACTGTCCTTACCACCCATTGCTCCACCGTCACCGATGATGGCTTTAAAGTCCAAGCCACTACGAGTGAAGATACGCTCGTAGGCTGCCTTGTACTCATCATAAGTAACATCCAAGCTATCGTAGTTAGCGTGGAAGCTATAGCCGTCTTTCATGATGAACTCACGGGTCCGAAGAAGTCCATTACGTGGACGTTTTTCATCACGATACTTAGGCTGGATTTGGTAGAGATTCAGTGGTAATTGCTTGTAAGACTTAACAGAATCACGGACAATAGCTGTAAAGGTTTCTTCATGAGTTGGACCCAAGATAAAGTCTGACTTCTCACGATTTTTTAATTTGTACAAGTCTTCACCGTAAGTCTCATAACGACCAGATTCACGCCAAAGGTCCGCACTGAGAAGGGCTGGAGCCAACATCTCAACTGCACCAATCTTGTCAAATTCTTGACGCATGATGTTCTTGGCTTTTTCGATTACACGGTTAGCAAGTGGTAGGTAAGAATAAACACCTGCTGATACTTGGCGAACATAACCAGCACGCAACATAAGGGCGTGGCTGATAACTTGAGCATCGCTTGGCATTTCGCGAAGCGTTGGAATAAGCATTTTACTTTGTTTCATATTTTTCCTCTAATTCTTAAAAGAAGGTACGCATGATGTCGTTCCAAGTCACGGCGATCATCAAGACAACCATAATCACAACTCCAACTAGAGTAACATAGGTTTCAATTTCTTGTTTCAGCGGTTTACGGCGAATGGCTTCGATGATGTTGAGCACGATTTTACCACCGTCTAGTGCCGGGATAGGAATCAAGTTGAAAATACCGATATTGATGGAAATCATAGCCAAGAAGAACAAAACATTCTCAAGACCATTTTTAGCAGCATCACTACTTGCCTTAAAGATAGCAACAGGTCCACCCAATTTATTCAAATCAGGCTGGAAAATCAAGCTCTTCAATGCATTGAGAATGCGCAAGGCTGAGTCAGCCGCACTAGTAAATCCACCTACAAACATAGACCAGATATCTGATTTGAGTCTCGGTTGAACACCTAGAATATAGCGACCTTGGTTTTCCTCAGGGGTCACACTGACTTGCTTCTCAGTTCCATTTTCAGAGACTGTTACATCCAATACAGGTGCTGTTTTGTCCTTGGTCTCTGCTTCAACAGCCTGAATCAAATCTTGCCAGTTACTAATTTCGTGTGAACCGACTTTAGTGATTTGGGCAGTATTTTCAACACCGGCCTTAGCAATCGCGCTATCAGGGATGATACTAAAGTTATTGCTTTGCGTATCACGAACGCCACCCTGCATGAAAATCAAAATCCAAAAGACGATAACTCCTAGAATAAAGTTATTCATAGGACCTGCAAAGTTGGTAATCAACTTGCCCCAGACAGTCGCATTTTGATACTGAACATCTAGCGGAGCGATACGAACTTCCGTTCCGTCAGCTTCCACGATAGTTGCATCATGGTCTACAGAGAAGGTCTTCTCCTCTTCCAAAACCAGACCTGTGATAAAGAGTTTATCCTCAAAGTCATATTGGGTTACCTGCATCGGAAGAGCCGTTTGGTCGACCTTCTTACCAGAAAGATTGATGCGCTTCACCTTGCCATCTTCAGCCAAAGTTAAACTAACAGGAGTTCCTGTCTTAATCTCTGTGGTATCCTCGCCCCAACCTGCCATGCGGACATACCCACCAAGCGGTAGGAGACGAATCGTGTAAGCTGTCCCATCTTTCCCGATATGGGCAAAGATTTTTGGACCCATTCCGATGGCAAATTCACGAACGAAAATGCCAGACTTCTTAGCAAAGTAAAAATGTCCGAACTCGTGAACCACCACGATAATTCCAAAAACAAGGATAAAGGTTAATAATCCTAACATTTAATATCTATTCACCTTTCCTTAAAATAAGCCAAAGAGGTGCATAATAGGGAAAACAGCCAACATAGAATCAAAGCGATCCAGTACTCCACCATGGCCTGGGATAAAGAAGCCTGAATCCTTGACTCCAAAATGGCGTTTCATGGCACTCTCAATCAAGTCACCCAATTGACCTGCAATACTAAAGAAAATGGCAAAGAGCATCATTTTGTAAATGCCATAAGGAAGGGCAACCGTACTATCCACTAACATAAAGATAAGAGTGACAAGCATGGCAGCTAAAATTCCACCAAAGGCTCCCTCGATTGATTTGTTCGGAGAGACTCTCGGAGCCAATCTTCTCTTACCGAAATTCATTCCGACCAAGTAAGCACCACTATCAGTTGCCCATACGATACAGAGGGCCAAGAGAGCTTTATCCAAACCTGCGATTCGAGCATCCACTAAAGCATTGAATCCAAAACCAACATAGAAACTCATAGCAATCGGGTATACAGCATCTTCAATGGTATAATTCTTGCTAAAAACAGTGCAACCTAACATGGTAAAAATCACAACACCATATGCGACAACATTCCCATCTACAGGTAAAAATGTCAAGTAGTTTTCTAGGGGGATTGTCAGTGCGAAAGTCGCTAACAAGGTCAGCAACCCCTCAGGAGTCATGGTGTTTAACCCTTTCATCTGAAGCAACTCGTTCACCCCTAGCATAGCTAGAAGTCCCATAGCAATCTGTAACCAAAGCCCACCAATCACCAAGAGTGGGATAAAGATTGCTAATGCCAGAGCGGCAAATATGGTCCTCTTTAATAAGTCCTTTTTCATAATGTTCCTATACTCCTCCAAATCGACGATTGCGGCGATTATACTCTGCAATAGCTTCTTTCAAAGCTTCCTCATCAAAGTCAGGCCACAAAACATCTGTGAAATAAAGTTCACTATAAGCTGCTTGCCAAGGCAAGAAATTGCTCAAGCGAAGCTCTCCACTCGTTCGAATGATTAAGTCCGGGTCGCGCAAGACCTTAGGCAAATGCCCTGTAAAGAGGTATTCCCCAATCAACTCTTCTGTAATATCGCCTGGATTCACCTTAGCATCCAAAACATCCTGTGCAATCAACTTGACCGCTTGTGTAATCTCAGCTCGTCCACCGTAATTAAGGGCAAAGTTGAGAATCAAACCTGTGTTTAACTTGGTCAACTCTTCCGCTTTTTTCAAAGATTCAAAAGTTTGTTTTGGCAAGCGATCGGTTTCCCCAATCATTTGGATCTTCATGTTCTTTTGGTGCAATTCGGGGACATACTTATCATAAAATTCAACAGGCAAGTTCATGATAAACTTGACTTCCTGGTCTGGACGTGTCCAATTTTCAGTAGAGAAGGCATAAACAGTCATAGCCTTGACACCCATATCACTAGCAGCAATGGCTACCGTTCTCAGAGCATCCATCCCAGCCTTATGCCCAAAGACACGTGGCTGCATCCGTTTTTTAGCCCAACGACCATTCCCATCCATGATAACTCCGATATGTGCTGGCACCACTGCTGGTGTTTCTGTTACTTTATCTTTTTTTAAAAATCCAAACATGATTGTATTCCTATTCAAAAATCTATCGTTTCATTATACCATATTTTTCGCTTTTCTTCTATCATATTCTCTTATTCTAAGTCGGAATTCCCTATAGAACTCCTATCTTTCTAAACTAACAAGCCTTGCATTTCACGGAGAAAGTTGGTACAATAAAACATAAAGATTTATCCTTGTTCAGTCACAGGGGTTTTTTATTGAAAGGATCTTATCATGTCAAAAAAACTACAACGTAAAAAACAATTAAGAAACAGTCTTCGTCGCTCAGGCGCACTTTCAAACGCAGTAAACAAGGTTGTCGAAGAAACAAAAAAAGTTGTGAAGCATGCTGAAAAAGCAGCAAGCGAGGCTGGAAAAGCTGTCTCTAAGCAAGTAGAAAAAGCTGTAGAAGCAACTAAAGAGCAAGCCCAAAAGGTTACAACTTCTGTTGAAGATTTCGCAGCTAACTTAGGCGGACTTCCACTTGACCGTGCTAAAACTTTCTACGATGAAGGAATCAAGTCTGCTGCTGACTTCAAAAACTGGACAGAAAAAGAACTCCTTGCTTTGAAAGGAATCGGTCCAGCTACAATCAAGAAATTAAAAGAAAACGGCATCAAGTTCAAGTAATCTTTCTTGTCCCTTGCATTTCCGTGAAAAACTTGTTAAAATAAAGCCATTAGAGGTGTTTTGAATCCCACATTTTACAGAAAGTGGCGGTGCTGAGAAGTCCACAAATGTGTCAAAACTGGTTGCTAATGGATGAAAATGAAATAAACAAAGTTGCGGGCTCTGCCCGAAATTGGGTGGTACCGCGGATAAACACATTCGTCCCTGTCAAATTAATGACAGGGGCGATTTTTTTGTTGCGGCCTAGCAAAAGGAGGTTGTCATGAAACAATCTTTCAAAACCAGCAAACTCTACTACGGTTTTCCTATCTTCATCTTGGGCTATCAGGACCAGAACTTTGGGCACAATATCACGACCTGCAGTTCCTCTTATAGTCTGGGAGATTGGTTAGTTATTGGAGTTGGTGCTGAGGAAAATGTAGCAGATCAGATTAAGTATTATCAACAATTCACCGTGAACATTCCTGATGAAAACCTCATGATCGAGATGGAGCAGGCTGGTTTTATTAGTCACCGTGAAAAGATTGCCAAACTCGGCTTAGATTTTCAACCTTCTAAACTGACACAAGCACCTATTTTAGAGGCTTGCCCCGTCGTATTGGACTGTCAGGTGGATCGGATCATCGAGGAAGATGGCATCTGCCATATCTTTGCTAAGATCCTTGAACGACTGGTTGATCCGGAACTCTTGGACGATAAAGGCCATTTTAAAAATGACTGCTTTGCACCGACTTACTTTATGGGGGACGGCCATCAGCGTGTTTACCGTTATCTAGATGATAGAGTTGACCCCATGGGAAGCTTTATCAAGAAAGCGAGGAAAAAAGATGACAAGAGCTGAGTTACCTGAACGAATCGAGACGGAGCGTCTGGTCTTACGAGTCCGTACAGTGGCGGATGCGGAGGAAATCTATGCCTACGCTAGTCTCCCAGAAGTCTCTTATCCAGCAGGATTTCCACCCGTCAAGACCTTGGATGATGAGATTTACTATCTAGAGCATATCCTTCCCGAGCGCAATCAAAAGGACAATCTCCCAGCTGGTTACGGCATTGTGGTCAAAGGAACCGATACCATCATCGGCTCTGTTGATTTCAACCACCGCCACGAAGACGATGTGCTGGAGATTGGCTATACCTTGCACCCAGACTATTGGGGTCGTGGTTATGTACCAGAAGCAGCGCGAGCCTTGATTGACCTAGGTTTTAAAGATTTAGGCCTTCACAAGATTGAACTGGTCTGCTTTGGCTACAATGTCCAAAGTCAACGAGTCGCAGAAAAGCTTGGTTTCACTCTTGAAGCTCGCATTCGAGACCGCAAAGATGCCCAAGGCAGTCGTTGTGACAGTCTCATATATGGCTTGCTGAAGAGTGAGTGGGGGGAGTAGGAAAATTTATCATGTCAAAAAAAAATAGTAATAAATCAAAAAAATCATACCTGTGTAACCTTAGAAGGAAACATCGAGAGTTTATTAACGGGATTGATCTAGAAGAATTTTCTTTTCAAAAAGATTTTTGGGATCAGATCGTTAAACCCCAAACGCTATCTTTATTGATCTCTAGAAAAATTTTTGGGGGTGCTACACTATACAACAATTTACAATCTGATTCTGATACAAATAAATTCTGTTTCCCAAAATTTAAGTCAAATAATGAAATCGTTAGATATGTTCAGAGTTGTATGTTTTTAAAAGATTCTAATAAAATAAAACAGTTACAAAGTGAATTGCAATATCTTCTAAAGAAAGAAACTGATGCTAAATTAGAACAATTAACAGAAATAGTAAAAGAAATAATATATTTAGATAAATATGGCTCTTTCTTAAGATCTAATCCAAGATTCATTGTAAAAAAAGATTCCTATGTGTATCGAGCGATAAAGTTATATGATGGTGATAATCTTAAAGAGGATTTTAATCCAATTGAGTGGAGATTTATTAATAAACATCAAGCATTAATGCGATTAAATAAAGGGGGAGGAGAACAACCTGTTCTTTATGTCTCTCCAGATTTTAATTCAGTTTTTTACGAAGTTGATGCGGAAGATACATATGAAAAAATGGCAGTTTTTGTATATAGAGTAAAGGATGATATTCAACTTCTCCCTATAGATGGAAAAATGTTTACCAATCCAGAGTACGATGATAGTTTTAAAAGATATGGTGAATATATTGGACAAATCCTTGAGCCCTTATTTTCAATAAAAATTTCTCCCGAACTGAATGAAAGTCTAGTGTATGAGTTGTCTAATTTTATAAAAGATGAGTTCTATAATATTGAACGTGAAAACAATAATAAAATTGAGCATGAAAACAATAATGAAATTGATAACCAAGTGGTAGGATGGACTTATATTTCAACAAAGACAACAAAATTTATTAGCCAAATCACTAATTCAGATTCATTAAACATAGAACATAGATGCTTTGCATTCCCAGAGAACTATTATGAAAAAGTTCTAGATTTAGATAATGTAAGTTGTTGTATGGTAAATTGTGGTGATTATGAAAAGAAACATCTTAAATTTTGTGACGATTCCTATGTTCAGAACAAAATTGAGTTGAGTTGGGATGGTAAGATAATTAAAAATTATCATTGAATCTTATGATACGTAATATTTTAAAGATATCAAAATACTTATCTTGGAAACAGTAAAGGAGAACACACATGTCTAAAGAACTTTCACCTAAATACAATCCAGCCGAGGTTGAGGCTGGTCGTTACCAAAAATGGCTTGATGAAGATGTTTTCAAGCCTTCAGGAGATAAAAAGGCTAAGCCTTATTCGATCGTCATTCCACCACCAAACGTGACTGGGAAACTCCACCTTGGTCACGCTTGGGATACAACTTTGCAAGATATCATCATCCGTCAAAAACGCATGCAAGGTTTTGATACACTTTGGCTTCCAGGGATGGACCACGCAGGGATTGCGACTCAGGCTAAGGTTGAGGAGCGCTTGCGTGGTGAGGGCATCAGTCGTTATGACCTCGGTCGTGAAAAATTCCTTGAGAAAGTCTGGGAATGGAAAGATGAATATGCGACGACTATCAAAGAACAATGGGGCAAGATGGGGCTCTCTGTAGACTACTCTCGTGAGCGTTTCACCCTTGACGAAGGTTTATCAAAAGCGGTTCGTAAGGTCTTTGTGGACCTTTACAAGAAAGGCTGGATCTACCGTGGTGAGTTTATCATCAACTGGGACCCAGCAGCTCGTACAGCCCTTTCTGATATCGAGGTGATTCATAAGGACGTCGAGGGTGCCTTCTACCACATGAACTACATGTTAGAAGATGGTTCACGTGCCCTTGAAGTGGCGACTACTCGTCCTGAGACCATGTTTGGGGACGTTGCTGTTGCGGTCAATCCAGAAGACCCACGCTACAAGGACTTGATCGGTAAAAACGTCGTTCTTCCTATCGCGAATAAATTGATCCCAATCGTTGCGGACGAACACGCGGATCCTGAGTTTGGTACAGGTGTCGTGAAAATCACACCTGCCCACGATCCAAACGACTTTTTGGTTGGTCAACGCCACAACTTACCACAAGTCAATGTCATGAACGATGACGGAACCATGAATGACTTGGCCTTCGAATTTGCAGGCATGGACCGTTTTGAAGCTCGTAAGGCAGTCGTTGCCAAGTTGGAAGAAATCGGTGCCCTCGTCAAAATCGAAAAACGTGTCCACAGTGTTGGTCACTCAGAACGTACAGGTGTTGTAGTTGAGCCACGCTTGTCTACTCAATGGTTCGTCAAGATGGACCAATTGGCTAAAAATGCTATTGCCAATCAAGATACAGACGATAAGGTAGAATTCTACCCACCTCGTTTCAACGATACCTTCCTCCAATGGATGGAAAATGTCCACGACTGGGTAATCTCACGTCAGCTCTGGTGGGGTCACCAAATCCCTGCTTGGTACAATGCCGAGGGTGAAATGTACGTCGGTGAAGAAGCTCCTGAAGGTGACGGATGGACTCAGGACGAAGATGTCTTAGACACTTGGTTCAGTTCTGCCCTTTGGCCATTCTCAACTATGGGCTGGCCGGATGTCGACTCAGAAGACTTCAAACGTTACTTCCCAACTTCAACCTTGGTTACTGGTTACGACATCATCTTCTTCTGGGTGTCTCGTATGATCTTCCAATCCTTGGAATTCACTGGCCGTCAACCATTCCAAAACGTCCTTATCCACGGTCTCATTCGTGACGAACAAGGACGCAAAATGTCTAAGTCACTCGGTAACGGTATCGACCCAATGGATGTCATTGAGAAATACGGTGCCGATGCCCTTCGTTGGTTCCTTTCAAACGGTTCTGCACCAGGTCAAGACGTGCGCTTCTCTTATGAGAAAATGGATGCTTCATGGAACTTCATTAACAAGATCTGGAACATCTCTCGCTACATCCTCATGAACAATGAAGGCTTGACCCTTGAGCAAGCAACTGCTAATGTGGAAAAAGTTGTTAACAAGGAAGCTGGAAATGTTACTGACCGCTGGATTCTCCACAACCTCAATGAAACCATCGGAAAAGTCACTGAAAACTTTGATAAGTTTGAATTTGGTGTAGCTGGACACATCCTATACAACTTCATCTGGGATGAGTTTGCGGACTGGTACGTTGAGTTGACCAAGGAAGTCCTTTATAGCGATAACGAAGAAGAGAAAGTCATCACACGTTCTGTTCTCCTTTACACTTTGGACAAGATCCTTCGTCTCCTTCACCCAATCATGCCATTCGTGACAGAGGAAATCTTTGGACAAATCTCAGAAGGTTCTATCGTTACAGCAGCATACCCAACTGTCAACCCAGCCTTTGAAGACCTTGCGGCTCACACTGGTGTCGAAAGCCTCAAAGACTTGATCCGCGCTGTTCGTAATGCGCGTGCGGAAGTAAACGTTGCTCCAAGCAAGCCTATCACCATTCTTGTTAAGACAAGCGATAGCGACTTAGAAGCCTTCTTTAACAGCAATGTCAACTACATCAAACGCTTCACAAATCCAGAACACTTGGAAATCGCATCAACTATTCCTGCACCTGAACTCGCTATGTCAAGTGTCATCACAGGAGCAGAAATCTACTTGCCACTCGCTGACCTTCTCAATGTAGAAGAAGAATTGGCTCGCCTCGACAAGGAACTGGCTAAATGGCAAAAAGAACTGGATATGGTCGGTAAGAAGCTCTCTAACGAACGCTTCGTAGCCAATGCCAAACCAGAAGTCGTCCAAAAAGAACGCGACAAACAAGCCGACTACCAAGCGAAATACGATGCGACAGTCGCACGTATTGATGAGATGAAGAAGTTGGTGAAATAAACATTAAAAAATCTCTTAGATTCATTTCTAAGAGATTTTTTCTTTCTTCCCCCTCACAACCAACCTTCTTCTTCGGCAGTTTTGGCTGCTTCGGTTCGGTTGTTTGCGCCTAGTTTGGAGAGGATATTGGTCATGTAATTACGGACAGTCCCGTTTGAGAGGTAGAGCTTGTCCGCAATTTCTTGGTTGGACAGGCCCTGGGCAACTCCATGTAGAACAGCGACTTCTTGCTCGGTCAAGGGATTGGGATGGGTCATCATGACTTCCATGAGCTCTGGGGAATATTCCTTACGTCCCTCTAACACCGTATGTAGGGTTTGCATGAGCTCAGCGATGCTTCGTTCTTTCAAGACATAGGCATCGACTCCTGCTTTGACCGCACGTTCAAAATAACCTGGGCGTTTAAAGGTCGTAACGATAACCACCTTGGTTTCAGGCACTTCTTGTTTGATCCACTCGAGTGCTTCGAGTCCAGTCTTGACTGGCATTTCGACGTCAAGGATGGCAATATCTACTGCTTCTTTCTCCAAAACCTCGATAGCTTCGGCTCCATTTTTCGCCTGCAGAACAGTCTCCACATCTGGCTGAAAGCTTAAGAGCTGACACATGGCATCTCTAAGCATACTTTGATCTTCTGCGACTAATACTTTCATCTACTTTCTCTCCTTATAAGGCAGATGCACGCGCACCTCTGTTGGTTGTTTCAAACTGACCAGCTCTACTTGCCCTGAGAAGGCTGCAGCACGATCTCGGACTGTATGGAGTTCATTTCCTTTTACAGTTGCAAATCCTTTCCCGTCATCTCTAACTGTCAGGACCAATTCCTGATCTGTACGTTCCAGTTTTAGATAGGCTTTTTCAGCGCTGGCATGCTTGATGATATTGGTCGCAAGTTCTAACAAAATCATAGCGGCTGTCGACTCCACATCCTGGGTCAGGCTAGCCTTGTCCAACTGATTATCAACCTCAACCTCAATCCCAGCAATCTCAAGCATCTTCTTGACAGTTTCAAGTTCTGAAGCTAGGGTCCGTGATTTTAGATTTTCCACGATAGTTCGCACTTCATTCATCGAATCCTTACTTATCTGGTGAATTTCTTTTAATTCCTTCTCCACCTGTGGATAAGCCTCCATCTGAAATAACTGCAAGGCTAAATCTGTCTTGACACTCAGCATAGCAAAAGTATGTCCCAGACTATCATGCAAATCCTGACCGATACGACTACGTTCATTTTCAGCAAGCAATAGATTTATCTGAGCATTTTGCTTAGCCTGAGCTTCTTTCAAATCCTCCACAATGCGAATCCGAACCAAGCCCAATGTCATCAAATCCACAAAAGTAAGAATCCCAAGCTCAAAGGCTACAACCTCAGTTTCGACTGACTGAAACATCATGAGTTGACCAACAACAAGAACTTGAGCAAGGAGAAAAGTCCAGACATGAAGTGAACGTAGGCTACGAACTCTAAAATGATAAATCAAGAGATTGGCAAGGAAAAAGAAGAACCAGACATAGTTGCCATAAATGAAGACGGTATTTCCAGCCACATAAGCTAACATGATGAACCAAAAGAGCCAGGATAAGCGCTGACTCTTGGTGGTTAAAACGCCTAAATAAGCCACCACAAATAGAATATCAACTAGTAAATGCCAGCTAGGAATTTCCCCAACTACTGCAGAGAGGATAGGGAAAACCATAAAAATCAAACTGGCCCAAAACATATAGTGTATGCTTTTCAGTCTTTCAAGCATTAAGCATTCTCCTTATGACCTTGAAGGTAAATGGTCAAACCAAATAAAACTGCTGAAAAAACAAGTAGATAAACTGTGGCTGATAGATTGATGCCACCCTCGTTTAAGAAGGTCTTGAGCAACTCCATCAACTGATAGGTTGGTAGGCACTTCCCGATTGCTTGCATCCAGTCTGGAAATAAAGAGATGGGCATCCAGAGTCCGCCTAAAACAGCCAAGCCTAGATAGAGAAGATTGCCCACGACAGACATCAGCTGACTAGAAGGCAAGAGTGTCAAGGTCAAGCCAAGCGCTACAAAGGCAATACTTCCCGCAATCAGTAAGAACGCAGCCCCAATCCAGTTTCCTAGAGGCATATCCACACCTCTGACCAAGTGCCCAACTGAGAAAACAACCAGGATTGAGACCAAATAATCAACCATCATACTTGTTATCTTTGATAGATAATATTCTACCATATTTACTGGAGTATGGCGCAATGTTTTCTGCCAGTTGTTGATTTTATCGGTATGTAAAACAGCTGGGAATGAAAACATAGCTGTTGACATCATAGAAAAAGCTGTCATAGAGATGAGGTAGTCGCGCATAAAATTTGCTGGCCCATCTGGTGTGTCCTGGTACATGCCTGAAAAGAATAAATAGAAGGCCGTCGGCATCCCTACGGATAATAGATAATAGACTAATTGACGTTTGGTCAATAGAAATTCTATCTTGTTTAGTGCAATCCATCGTTTCATCTTAGTCATCTCCCTTTTGTGTTTCTTCAAAGATTGTATCCAACAAGCTACGATTATTGACTTCAATTTCTTGAATCCTACACCCTGCTTGCACTAACAGTTGCCAAAAAGCATCCGCTTCACGTGTGACTACTTGCAAAGCATCTTGTTTTTGTGACCAGTTTTCAACCAAGTTAGACTGCTCAATGACTTTCTTGTAAGCCAGAGGTAGGATGAAGTGCTTTTCAATCTCCTCACTGCGCATGGCTAGAGGCGTCGTATCACGAATCAACTCTCCCTTATTTAAGACCAAAATCCGGTCAGCTGTATGCTCTACTTCTTCGATATAATGGGATGAATAGAGAATGGTGACTCCCTGCGCTTTTAGCTCCTGGACAATTTCCCAAAAACGTTGACGAGTTGAGGTATCCATGGCCGCAGTTGGCTCATCCAAAAAGACAAGTTTTGGTCGGCCAATCAATGTCAAGACAAATGAAAAGAGACGCTTTTGCCCACCTGACAATTTTTCTGCCAATTGCTCTTTTTGTTGCTGGTCAAACTGCAATAGTTGATCGATCTCCTGATTGTTCAAGGGATTTGGATAAATGCTTTGAAAAAAAGCAATCAACTCTTTGACCTTTAATTTCTGAACGATGACATTTTCTTGAGGGAGGTAACCTCTAATATAGTCTAACTGAGAGCTCGTCACTGGCAAACCTTGGATGGATACTTGACCGCTGGTGACCAGTTTATCTCCAAGCAAACAGTCCAAGAGTGTGGTCTTTCCAGCACCATTGGGCCCAATCAAGGCGACGCATTCACCTTCAGCTACCTCAAAAGAAATATCCTTCAAAATAGCCTTGCCCTTGATGTTTTTATTTAGGCTTTCTACCTTAATCATGTTCATGATATTCTCCTTTCAACAACTCCTTTCCCATCGGAAAGGCGATAAAAATCATAAATCCTAATCCCCAGGCACCACGGATAACTTGATGAAGGAAGGCTTGATCAAACCAACCTGTAAACATTTCTACCAACCATACCACTAGTGATAGTCCAATAAAAAGATAGAGAATCGCTTTTTTCATTTTTCAAACTCCTTTTTCACATCTGAGACCAATTTCAAACCTTCTCGGATCAACCAAGAGATCATGCCAAATCCTGCAAATAGTTCCCAAGGAAAATGATAGAAGCCTTCATCCAATCCTGAGAACATGAGATAAGTCATGACTCCTGCTGCTACTAAACTCATTGCGACAATTACTTTATGTTTCATTTTTTTCTTCCTCCATTTGATACATCTAGTATAATTCTTTGAAGGTAGAATCACTAGAAGCTTCTGTCATGAGGAAATATGACAAATGTCACAAAAAAAGAAAGTTGATTCCTCAACTTTCTTTTTTTCTATTATTTAATCTTTATTCCACACTGAAAAGATATGGATAAACCGGTTGTTGACCTTGGTGAATTTCTACTTCGACATCTTCGAATTCTTCTGCGATTTCTTGAGCAATTTCATTTGCCAATTCTTCGCTTCCGTCTTCTCCAACATAGAAGGTTACGATTTCACTGTCTTCGTCCAACATATGTTTCAAGGTTTCAGTCAGGGTTTGGTGCATATCAGGGTTTGATACGAGAATCTTACCATCCACCATACCAAGATTGTCATTTTCATGAATTTCTAGACCATCGATAGTCGTGTCACGAACAGCTGTTGTTACGCTACCGCTGACAACGTCCCCAAGAGCCGCAGTCATGCGTTCTTGGTTTTCTTCGATAGACTTGCTTGGGTCAAATGCTAGAAGGCTAGTCAATCCTTGAGGAATTGTACGAGCTTCTACTACAACAGCTGGTTGTTCCAATACTTCAGCTGCAGATTGAGCTGCCATGAAGATGTTTTTGTTGTTTGGCAAGAAGATGATGTTACGGGCATTAACTTTCTCAACAGCCTTGACAAAGTCTTCTGTCGAAGGGTTCATGGTTTGTCCGCCCTCGATGACATAGTCCACACCTTGTGCACGGAAGATGTCTGCCAAACCTTGTCCAGCTACTACTGCGATAAGGGCATATTCTTTTTCTTCAACTGGCTTGCTGACTTGAGCTTCTTCTTTTTCTACCTGCGCTTCGTGTTGGTTACGCATGTTGTCGACTTTAACCTTGACCAAGCTACCATATTTGAGACCTTCTTGCATAACAAGTCCTGGATCTTCTGTATGGACGTGAACTTTAACGATTTCGTCGTCATTGACAACAAGTAGAGAATCCCCAAGTTCGTTCAAGTAGTTACGGAATTCTTCGTAGTCAAACTCTTTAGCATAAGTTGGGCCTTGTTTAAGGGCAACCATGATTTCAGTACAGTAACCAAAGGTAATGTCTTCAGTTGCTACATGTCCGGCTACAGATTTGTGGTGTTCTGCATTGATCATCTCACCCATATTGGCTGGAGTAGCAACAAAGTCTTCAGATGCACTGTATTCACCAGTAAGAGCTGAAAGGAATCCTTCATAGATGAAGACCAAACCTTGACCACCTGAGTCCACAACTCCAACTTCCTTCAATACTGGAAGCATTTCTGGAGTTTTAGCAAGGGCTGCTTTAGCTCCTTCCAAGGCTGCACGCATAACTTCAACTGCGTCATCTGTCTGCTCTGCTTTTTTCTTAGCACCGATAGCAGCTCCACGTGATACAGTCAAGATTGTTCCTTCAACAGGCTTCATAACAGCCTTGTAGGCAACCTCAACACCTGATTGGAAAGCAAGAGCTAGATCTTTTCCTGTTAGCTCTTCTTTTGTTTTGATAGCTTGTGAAAATCCACGGAAAAGCTGAGAAGTAATAACTCCTGAGTTCCCACGCGCACCCATCAAAAGACCTTTAGCCAAGATACTTGCAGCCTCACCAACAGTTGAAGCTGGTTTGTCTGCTACTTCTTTAGCACCATTTTCGATCGTCATTCCCATGTTTGTTCCTGTATCTCCGTCTGGAACTGGGAAGACGTTCAATGAATTGACATATTCGGCTTGCTTGTTCAAACGAGTTGAAGCAGCCTGTACCATTTCTTGAAATAAGCTTGTAGTAATATTTGACACGATTATTCTCCTACAACTTTGATATTTTGAATGTAGACATTCACAGTTTGAGCAGTGATTCCAAGTTGGTTCTCTAGGCTAAAGCGAACACGTTCTTGGATGTTTTTTGAAACTTCACTGATTTTTGTACCGTAGCTCAATACAGTATATACATCAACTGCAATACTACCGTCTTCAGCTGCTTTAACGACTACACCTTTTGAATAATTTTCCTTACCAAGAAGGGCTTGGAAATTATCTTTGAGGGCATTTTTACTAGCCATACCGACTACACCAAAAATTTCAGTTGCTGCACCACCTACGACAGTAGCGATTACATCATCTGTCAGTTCGACTTGACCATCTTTTGTATTAATTTTTACAGTCATTTTTTTTACCTCAAATAGTTGATACTCTATTTTATCATATTTCAGCCCAACTGTAAAAGCAGAATGATGTATCATCGGATATTTGCTTGATTTTTCAAATGATTTCAGCTTTCGAGCAAAAGAAAAAGACCACTTAGGTCTTTTCATGTTTATTAAACGCGTTCTACTTTTCCTGATTTCAAAGCACGAGCTGAAGCCCAAACTTTTTTAGGTTTACCATCGATAAGAACAGTAACTTTTTGAAGGTTTGGTTTTACGGCACGTTTAGTTTGGTTCATCGCGTGTGAACGGTTGTTTCCTGATACAGTCTTACGACCTGTAAAGTAACATACTTTAGCCATTGTGTTTTCCTCCTATTAGATCTAATATAGCGGATGTGCTAGCACCACATACCGTACTATGTTATCACACTTTCTTATTTTTGGCAAGGGAATTGGAAGACTTTTTTTATTTAACGTAGATGACACCAAGTTTCCCAAAAGCTACGTCTCCACGGATAATCAAGGTTTTGCTGGTTGGTGCTAGAGGAGCTTCTGCCTTGGCTGCACCACAGAAAGTCTCCACCTTAAGATCCACTCTCCAGTGTTGGGGCACATAGATAACTGCATTCCCAAATCCGACTTCTATCTTCAAGGTTGCGCTATCTCCTAACATCTCTGCATTATCATAATAGATTTTGGCATTCCCAAATCCGACTTCAAACTCGTCTTCTACCAATTCTTGGTCTTGCTTGTAGAAAGTCCCACTTCCAAAAGCAACTTCCTTGTCTGTAAGAATGGTCTTTTCATCATCATGCCACCATTTTTTCCCATTCCAAGTTCTGTTGGTATGAGTCAGCATACTAACCCCAAGCACGATGAGAATACCAGCCCAAAATAAAGACTGATTTGAAATCGGTAGAATAGCATAGACATGATTTGTAATCCATACTGCTAGTAAACCCATCAATACTGCTACTGTATAATGGCGGCGAAGCAAGGCATCAACTGATTGGTAGGCAAAAAATCCAATACCAATCAAGGGCCAAATTTCCCCTGCAAGTGAAGGAATCCCAAAATTCCCCTGCAACAATACTAAGGCTGCCAATACTAGCAACACAATACCAAATACTTTCTTTTTCATCTTCTTACCTCATGTTTCTTAGATTTTCTTTTAGGAGGGATTGGTAGTGCCGTGACACGTGAACCTCCTTGTGGGTCTGATAAAAGGAAATAGTCCCTGTACCTGAGAAGGATTTGTCCACTGAGTAGACCTGCCGAAGATTGGCAATGGTTGACTTGGATACCCGACTGAAATAGCGAGGCAGGATAGCCTCTAACTCATAAAGCTTGAGTCTCACTTCATAGGCTTCTTTCTGGGTATGAGCATAGATTTTGTTGCCTTCCGTCTCAAAAAAGAGAATTTCTGACAAGTCTAAGTAATACTCCCCCGTCCCCTTATAAAAAATCAACCTAGGAGCCTTGGTTTCTTGCAAGAGTCGTTGCAAATCAGCTATTTCATCTGTCAGGGCTGCAGCCTTGATGACAATCTCTGTCTCAGTTAATTCACTATCAATCTCGATTCGTAACTTCATCCTATCTCCTTTCTGCATCTACTATACCAAAGCCCATAAGACTTTACAAGGGCAAAAAAGCAAGTGGTCATTTTTGACCCGTAAGTGGTTACGAGGCCAAACCCACTTGCTTTGATTTTTACAACATAAAGAAAAGAATTCCCCAGAGGAGTCCACAGGCATAACCTACTAGAACATCCTTGGGATAATGAACGCCACCCAAGACTCGGACCAGACCGAGAAGAGCTGACAAGACCAACAAAATCAACCCCGCAGACAAATTTGCGTGCAAGCAAGCCATGGAAATGATGGTCGCTGAAAAGACATGGCGACTGGGCATTGAATTACCAGAACTGTCCTTTTCAAGTAGTGGGACAATTCCCCAAGTTTCATAGGGACGTGGTTGATTGATCCACTTACGAACAAGCGTCAATAGGATAAAGCCAGAAGCTGGCACTAAGATATAAGCATAAAGGTCGTTCCCTATTCCCTTACTTATAAAACTTGTCCCCAACAAGGTCAAGTATGCTAAGGGCATCAGAACTGTCATCATGCGATTAAAGACTCGCATCAGTTTCAAAAGTTGTGGATGTCCAAGGAGGCTTGATTTCCTCTGATTGTACCACTCTTGATAGTTTTTCATATATTTCTCGTTGTTTCTAGATTTTACACAAGAAGCCTGACAGAATAAGCCTGCTAGCCTCTCCTATTCTAGTATAGTGCAGAAAAAGAAGGCCGTCAAGCCTTCTTTTGATTTATTCTTCTGCTTGGTCTTCTGTAAATTGACTATTGTAGAGGTCTGCATAGAAACCACCTTGAGCCATGAGTTCTTCATGATTGCCTTGTTCAATGATATTACCATCTTTCATGACCAGGATCAAGTCAGCATTACGGATCGTTGACAAGCGATGGGCGATGACAAAGGATGTGCGTCCTTCCATCAAACGGTCCATAGCCTTTTGAATCAACTCCTCTGTACGTGTGTCTACTGAGGATGTCGCTTCGTCCAGAATCAAGAGTGGAGCATCCTTGAGCAGGGCACGAGCAATGGTCAAGAGTTGTTTTTGTCCTACTGACAAGGTCACTGTATCATCCAAGACGGTATCGTATCCATCTGGTAAGGTTGTGATAAAGTGGTGGATTCCTACTGCTTTGGCAGCCTCAATCACACGTTCATCACTAATACCAGTTTGATTATAGATGAGATTTTCTCGAATGGTTCCCTCAAAGAGCCAGGTATCCTGCAAGACCATTGAAAAGGCGTCATGAACTTCTGAACGCGTCATATCCTTGGTATCTACACCGTCAATGCGAATACTTCCCTTATCAATCTCATAGAATTTCATCAAGAGGTTAACAATAGTCGTCTTCCCAGCTCCAGTCGGCCCAACAATGGCAACCTTCTGCCCTGCACGAGCCGTCGCCGAAAAGTCGTGGATGATAGTCCGCTCAGGTGTATAGCCAAATGAAACTCGATCAAAGACCACTTGGCCCTTCATGCTGGTCAATTGTCTTCCCTTATGAGATTCGTCTTCCATCTCAGCTTCGCCTAGAAACTCAAAGACACGAGTCATGGCTGCACTAGCCTGTTGTAAGCTCGTAACCCCTTGAGCAATCTGTGACAAGGGTTGTGAGAAGGTACGAACATAAACCATGAAGGCTACAATAATCCCGATACTGATATGGCCTTCAAGAGCTAAGGCGGCACCGACGATAATGACTAGAACATAGCTAAAGTTTCCAACAAAGATCATGGCTGGCATCATGATTCCAGAAATAAACTGAGATTTCCAGATACTATCATGTAGATTCTGATTCAAGCCTGCGAATGTTTCTTTTGTTGGTTCCACAGCATTATAGCTGCTCACCACATTGTGGCCAGTGTACATTTCTTCCACATAGCCATTTACAGCCGCTAGGTTGTTTTGTTGAGCTTTAAAGTAACCTTGAGATTTAGCCATAATCACTGAAACCGCCGCAAATCCAACAAAGGTTGAAACAACGGTTACCATGGCCAAAATCCAGTTCATCCCAAACATGGTAATCAAAACAGCAATCAGTAAAAAGCTAGCTGAAAGAACTGTCCCAAGACTTTGGTTGAGAGATTGAGCTGCTGTATCCACGTCATTAGTCACACGAGAAAGGGTGTCCCCTTGAGAATGACGGTCGAAATAAGCAAGAGGCAAACGATTGATTTTCTCAGCAATAGCTGTCCGCAAACGTTTTGAGAAATGTTGGATACTAGTTGAAAAAATGTAGGCTTGTGTATAGTTAAGGATAATACCAATCACATAGAGGATAACCAAAAAGCTAGCAATACTTGACACAGCCTCTAGGTCAATTCCAGTCATCAACCCATCTGAGATTAAGTTGGTGATTTCTTTGATTTTAGTTGGTCCATACACCGTGATAATACTTGAACATACAGCAGCCACAACTGCGACTAGTAGAGGAAGTTGGAGACCTGCTAGAAAAGGTCTACACTGTTTCCATAAGGACGTTTTCTTATTTTCCATGTTCCAATTCCTCCTTCGATAGTTGTGAATAGGCAATTTCTTGGTAAACTTCATTGCTTGCAAGAAGTTCCTTGTGGGTGCCTTGTCCCACGACTTTACCCTGATCCAAGACTAAGATTAGGTCTGCATCCATGATGGTTGAGATGCGTTGGGCAACGATCAACTTGGTCATGGATTGTGTTTTTTCAGCTAATTCTTGGCGCAAGATACGGTCTGTCTTGTAGTCCAAGGCTGAGAACGAATCATCAAAAATGAGAATCTCTGGCTTACGAGCCAAGGCGCGTGCAATGGCCAAACGTTGTCTTTGACCTCCTGAGAAGTTAGTACCACCTTGAGCCACTTCTGAGTCAAGACCCGCTTCCTTATCCTCGATAAAGTTTTTAGATTGAGCCAACTCTAGAGCTTCCCACATATCTGTCTCGCTTAGAGGACTTTCTTGGCTCTTACCAAAGTCGAGATTGCCCTTAACATCTCCAGAGAAGAGGACTGCTTTTTGAGGAATATAACCGACTTTATTTCGCAAGTCTTCCAAGTCATAATCTTGCACATTGACACCGTCGACTAGGATTTCCCCATCTGAAACATCATAAAAACGAGGCAAGAGGTTCACAAGCGTTGATTTACCAGAACCAGTTGAGCCGATAAAGGCAATGGTTTGCCCCGCTTCTGCCTTGAAGCTGACATGTTCCACAATTGCTTCTGAGTTTTTAGAGTAGCGGAAAGTCACGTCGCGGTATTCCACTTGACCTTTCACAGAAGAATTTGCCGTCTGTGGGTCACTAGGATTCTCAATAGAGGAATGAAGATCCAGTACTTGATTGATACGCCCTGCAGAAACCAAGGTACGAGGAAGGACGATAAAGAGAGCTCCCATGAGCAAGAAGCCCATCACGACCTGCATGGCATATGACATGAAGACCACCATATCACTAAAGAGAGGTAAACGTTCAGTCAGACTAGCATCGTTGATAATATAAGCACCAATCCAGTAAATCGCTAAACTCAAGCCACTCGAAATCGCCATCATAATGGGATTCATAATGGCCATCAAACGGTTGACAAAGAGATTAAGACGAGTTACTTCGTCGTTAGCTGCTTCAAATTTCTTATCTTGGTAATTCTCTGCATTGTAGGCACGAACCACTCGAATCCCTGTCAAACTTTCACGAGTGATGCTATTGAGTTTATCTGTCAATTTTTGAATGACAGATTGTTTTGGAAAGGCTAGAGTCATGAGAACGGTTGTCATTAAAACATTGACAATGACGGCTACTACTACTGCCCAGAGCCAGTATTCTGACTTGCCAAGGATTTTCCCAATAGCCCAGATAGCCATGATAGGCCCACGAGTGACCACCTGAAGTCCCATGGTAAAGAGCATCTGAATCTGCGTGATATCATTAGTCGTCCTAGTCAAAAGACTGGGAATAGAGAAACGTTTAATCTCTGTCTGAGAGTAATCCAAGATACGATTAAAAATATCGCTTCGCAGGTGAGTTGTGTAAGATGCTGCGACTCGAGAAGCGAAGAAGCCAACTATTACGGATGATAGAAAAGCCAAAAGCGACAAACCCATCATCTTAATAGCTGGTGACCAAAGTGCATCCAACTGCGTTCCTGGTGTTCCTATTAATGCAGTAATTTCTGAAATGTAAGTCGGCACTTCTAATTCGAGATAGACCGAGAAACAGGTAAAAAGAATTGTCAAGAGAATCATGCCCCACTCTTTTCCTGTGATACGCTTAGCGAGTTTCTTCATCTGCTCCTCCTATTTTTTCTATATTGGCTTGTAGTTGACCCATGACTTCCTCAAAAATAGCTAGTTTTTCCTCGGATACGCCATCGAGTAAACTCCTATCAATTCGATCAAAGAAAGATTTGATTTGCTGCATTTGAGAACGTGATTTTTCGGTCAAATGAACAAATTTCGCCCGTTTATCACTTGGGCTCGCCTCCAATTCCACCAAACCATTTTGCACCATGCGCTTGACTAAATTACTAGCAACTGACTTGGTAATATTGAGCTCTTGTTCAATATCCTTGATGAGCGTCAGTTCTTGTTCATGTTCACGGTGATCTAAAAAACGAAGGACCTGCCCTTGCGGTCCACCCATAAATTCAATACCACAACGTTTGGCTTCCTTTTGCACCATGAGGTGTATCTGGTGCCCAAAACGTTTAAAGACCAACATCGGTTTATCCATGCTTTCTCCCTTCTAATGTAAAATAGTTCTCTTGGGAACAATTAAGTTTTCATGAGAACTATTTTATCATTTTTAGAAAAGATGTCAAGAAAAAGTTTCCTTGAGAACTATTTAAGTAAAAATTGACATCAGCTCTTATTTTATCTATAATAAACACTATAATAAACACTATCTCACACGTATTATAATACACCCTAATTAGAAATGAGAACATCACAAATGAAACAAAAAGAAGAGAAAATCTTAGGAATCTTGGCTATTATCTTTGGAGCCCTGGCACTTCTTGGTTCTTGGCTACCAATCATTAGCATACTAGCGTTTTTCTTCGCTATTGTTGCTATAGCCTTAGGAGTTTTTGGTATCGGCCTTAATCTCAAAAATCGTAAAATATTGGCTATCATCGGAACGACCCTAGGTGTTTTATCCATCTTTCTTGTTTTAATGACGCAAGTATTACCTTCTGGTGTCTTTACTGATTTAGCTAAAAACTTTCGTCACCCATACAGAAGTCTAGCCTCTATAACAGAAGATGAGGAATTTGGAAATTTGCCAGATTATAGATCAGATGAGGATAATGATCAAGAGGATACGGAAGATACCGATTCCTTCGCTTGGACCCAGGAACAATTTGACGCTTTGATAGAAGGCGACACCACAAATAGAGGAAAAGGTGGCACCAACTACAAAGATATTATCAGCAAGCATGGACTACCGGATTCTGAAATCGAGTCAACCTCAGGTGGCTACGAGATTAAAAAAATCACCTATCTTTCCCTTGGTTCAAACACCAAGACAGTGGTACTCACTTTCGCAAAGCAGGAAAACGGCCAGTTTCTTCTCATCCGTAAATTTGCCCTAGGATTGGATAGTAAAGATCAAACTGACGATGGAGTAAAAGTCTAAAATAACTAAAAAACGAACAGCTATTAAAGCTGTTCGTTTTTTTATTAGAATCCATCAACGTTGGTGTAGATTTTTTGTACGTCTTCGTCGTCTTCAAGAACGCTGTAGAGTTTTTCAAATGTTTCAAGGTCATCACCTGACAACTCAACTTCTGATTGAGGAATCATCTCAAGTTCTGTCACTTGGAATTCTTCGATACCAGACTCACGCAAAGCAACGATAGCCTTGTGAAGGTCAGTTGGAGCTGTGTAGACAGTGATTGTTCCTTCTTCTGCTTCTACATCATCTACATCGACATCTGCTTCAAGCAAGAGTTCAAAGATAGCATCCGCATCGTCACCTGCAAATACGATAACACCCTTGTTGTCAAAGAGGTAAGACACAGAACCTGAAGCTCCCATGTTTCCGCCGTTTTTACCAAAAGCCGCACGGACATTGGCAGCTGTACGGTTAACGTTTGAAGTCAAGGTATCAACAATCAACATAGAACCATTTGGTCCAAATCCTTCGTAACGACCTTCTGTAAAGGTTTCGTCCGTGTTTCCTTTCGCCTTATCAATAGCCTTATCAATCACGTGTTTTGGCACTTGCGCTTGTTTGGCACGATCGATAACAAATTTCAAAGCAGTATTTAGTTCTGGATCTGGTTCACCTTTTTTAGCTGCTACATAGATTTCTACACCAAATTTTGCATATACTTTAGAGTTAGCTCCATCTTTAGCCGTTTTCTTGGCTACGATATTGGCCCATTTACGTCCCATTAGGAATCTCCTTTTTTCACATTTTAATCTTTCTTATTATAACACAAGTCTAGTAGATTTTCACTAGAGGAAATGGATTTTCTTTTGTAAAGCAAGCTAGGATTTCCCGCCGGCTGCTACGATTTTCTTACCTTCTTTTATCCAAGGGTGTTGAGAGAGGGAGAAGTAAAGTTGAACAGTCATCACAAGCCAGAGTAGCGGTTCACATAGGATAACACCTGTATAACCCGCCCAAGGAATAATCCAAGCTACAAAAACAATTTTCCCGATAAACTCGATAAAACTAGATAGGAGGGGCAAGAGTTTTTGACCGAGTCCCTGCAAACTATTTCTATAAATCAATAAAAGACTCAAAAAGGGATAGAAAACAGAACTAATGCGTAGATACAAGGCCCCATTTTCAATCAAGTAACCATCTGATGAACTCGCTAAGAAAGAAACGAGGCTAGGACTTGCAAAAAATAGGAATACACAAGCAAAGGTTGCCCAAGACATGCTCAAGTAGCTCCCTAAGCGAAGACCTTGGACAATGCGTTCGGGACGTTTTGCCCCAAAGTTTTGAGAGATAAAAGTCGTCATCGAAGATGAAATAGCCGTCATTGGCAATAAGGCAAAGGCCATGATTCTACGTGCTGCCGTTTGGGCACTGATAATAACTGCTCCAAAACTGTTAACAGAGGATTGCAAGATCACACTTCCGATAGAAACGATTGAACCCATCAGCCCCATGGCTAGTCCCTGCTCCAAGAGATCAATATAGAGAGCCTTGTTCCATTTGAAGTGCTTCAAGCCTGGAAGGAGCTCTGGAACACTCTTGCGGATATAGAAATAACAGAGAATAGCAGACAAACCTTGCGAGATGATGGTTGCAAGACCTGCAGACTGAACCCCTAACTGCAATTGTGTAATAAAATATAAATCTAGAATGACATTAACAATGGCTGAAAAGATAAGAAAGGCAAGCGCCGCAAGGCTATCACCAATTGATCGTAGTAATCCTGCAAAGAGATTATAGGCAAAGCTAACTCCCACGCAGCTAACAATCATTGAGATGTATTCATAGGATTGGGGGAGGATTTCTGCAGGTGTTTCGAGATATTGTAAGAGCGGATAAAGACCGAAGAAACCCATCAGCATCACAAGACCACTCAGAATTGCACCTAAAATCCAAGTCGCTGCGACAGCTTCCTTAATCTTTGCAAAATTACGAGCACCATAAAGACGAGCAATAACGACTCCCATCCCATTTCCAACACCGAGGGCAAAGCCGATAATCAAATCAAAAATAGCTGTCGTAGCTCCGACTGCCGCCAAGGAATCTTGCCCTAAAAAACGCCCAACAATCAAAATATCAGCTGTATTGTATAGTTGCTGAAAGATGTTGGACAGTAAAATCGGTAATGCAAAACTAATCAGTGAAGGAAGGATAGGACCATGAATCAAGTCCACCGTTGATTTTTTATTCATATGGCTATTATATCAGCTTTCTAGTAGAGGAACAAGGGAGTTTCCTTAAGAAAGCGTTGCCTATATGTAAACAATCTGGTATAATCGTGACAGAAAAGGAGGGTATGTATGAACTTAACAAGTCAGTTAATTACAGATGTATTCCCAGACCTTGAGAAAGTGGAACAATTAAACAAGGAGGCCTTCCCTGAAGAAGAACGTGTCTCTTTGGAGGAATTTTTAAGTTACCAGGATAGAGATGACGCCCACTTTTTCGCCTTTTATAACGAAGAAGAATTTGTCGGCTTCGCTTTTGCCATTTCTAATCAAAAAGCTTTCTACATTAGCTTCTTTGCCATTATGCCCCATCTCCGCAGTCATGGGTACGGGAGAGAAATCATTGAAAAACTCATTGATTTTTACCAGCGTACTATGATTCTTGAAGTGGAGCGATTAGACGAAGACTGTGACAATCTCGAACAAAGAAAATCCCGCATGGACTTTTACTTACAAAATGGCTTTAAAACTGCCAACGCCTTCTTGGAATACGAGGGAATGAGCTTCGAAATTCTCTATCGTGGCGACCACTTTGATGAAGAGGCCTATCGGAACATCTTTCAAAAATTGCAAGAAGAGAACTACTTCGACTTTCGTATCGAATACCGACGCTTTAGTGACCACTAGTCATCATGAAACAAAAAGTAGCAGTAAAACTGCTACTTTTCTTTTTATTCTTCAATTTCGATTTCAAGAGCGTCGCCCAAATCAAGTGTTACTTCTTGGTTAGAATCTGCATCAGCTGCTGCACTTGCTTTAGAGCCTTCTTCCTCTTCAATTAAACCATATTGAACACGAACTTGGTGGTCAATTTCATCAAAGATTTCTGGATGGTCTGCCAAGTATTTCTTAGCATTCTCAGAACCTTGTCCGATTTTTTCACCTTTGTATGAGTACCAAGCACCTGCTTTTTGGATAATATCCAAATCACTAGCAATCTTCAAGAGTTCACCAGTTCTAGAAATACCTTCTCCATACATGATTTCAACAAGAGCTTCCTTGAACGGTGGGGCAACCTTGTTTTTCACAACTTTGATCTTCGTTTCTTTACCGACGTTAGTATCTTTTTGGTCACCAGTTCCCTTGATCTGTGTGCTTCCACGAACGTCTAAACGAACTGAAGCATAGAATTTAAGGGCACGTCCACCAGGAGTTGTTTCTGGATTACCAAACATAACTCCTACTTTTTCACGCAATTGGTTGATGAAGATGGCAATTGTCTTAGTCTTGTTGATAGAAGCACCAAGTTTACGCATAGCTTGGCTCATCATACGAGCTTGAAGACCAACGTGGCTATCTCCGATATCTCCATCGATTTCCGCACGAGGTACAAGGGCTGCAACTGAGTCGATAACGACTAGGTCAACTGCACCTGAGTCGATCAATTTCCCTGCAATTTCAAGACCTTGCTCACCTGAGTCTGGTTGTGATAAGAGCAATTCGTCAATATTCACACCAAGAGCTGCTGCATAGGCTGGATCAAGAGCGTGTTCCGCATCGATAAAGGCTGCAATTCCACCTTCTTTTTGTGCTTGTGCTACAGCGTGAAGGGCAACCGTTGTCTTACCTGATGACTCTGGACCGTAGATTTCGATGATACGTCCCTTTGGATAACCACCTGAACCGAGCGCAATATCAAGTGCCAAAGAACCTGAACTCATCACTTGTACTTTTTGCTCGGCACGTTCACCTAAACGCATGATTGAACCCTTACCGAAGTCTTTTTCAATCAATTTAAGGGCATCGTTCAAGGCTTTTTCACGATCAGCTCCAAATTTTTTGCCGATTTCATCTAATTTTTTTGTTGGTTTTTTCGCCATTTTGTTCTCCTATATTTTTATAATTCTTAGAACCTTCTTCTATTATATCAAAAGTCAGTCACTTAATAAAGCTTTGCGAACCAAGTTAAAAGCATGCATAACTGCAATTTTACGAACATCTGCTCGGCTTCTTCCAGCTATATTGACACGAACAACTTCTGTGCCTGATGCTTGAGACAAGCCGATAAAAACTGTACCTGCAGGATGCCCTTCTAGACTATCCGGACCAGCCACACCTGTCAAGGAAACTCCAAAGTCCGACTGGGTTTTAAATCGTGCTTGCTCCGCCATTTTTTCCGCTGTAAATGCTGACACGACTCCATATTCTTCCAACTCTGCTTGTGGAATATCTAACATCTTAGCCTTTTCTTCCATGCTATAAGTGACAAAGCCACCTTTAAAGATAGCTGACACTCCCGAAAAGTCCGCCAAAGTTGATTGGAAAAGCCCTGCTGTCAAGCTTTCTGCAGCTGTGATGGTTTTCTTCTGCTTTTTCAATCCCTCAATAACTACGCTGGCTAGACTTGCTTCCTCGCCATATCCATAGCAGATATCCTTTAAAGCAATCCCTTCAAAAGTCTGACGTGCAAGAATTTGACCCTCAAGACAATCCAAAGCTTTTCTTGCCTCCTCTTGACTAGTAGCCTTGGTAGACAAGCGCAAAGTCACTTCTCCCGTTTTTGCATAAGGGGCCAAGGTTGGATCTGTTTGTTCTTCAATCAAATCCGACAGAATCGTTACCAGCTGGCTCTCGCCAATACCAAAGAAACGTAGCACGCGTGAGTATAACTTAGCTCCAGTTGTCAATCTTGGCAACAATTCATTCAAAACCATGGGTTTTAGTTCGCTTGGTGGCCCTGGTAGGACGACATAGGTCACGCCAGCCACCTCAATCATGCCTCCGACTGCTAGTCCTGTTTCATTAGGTAGCGGGATTGAACCCTCAACGATTTGAGCTTGGCGCTCATTATTTGGAGTTCGGGCATAGTCCGGTCGATGAGCAAAAAAGTCATCTAGTTTAGCCTGCGCATGAGCATCAAAAGTTAAATCACGCCCTAGAAAATGGGCCAAGGTTTGTTTGGTCAAATCATCCTCTGTCGGTCCCAATCCTCCTGTTAGGATAACCAGATTGCTACGATTCTGAGCAATCTCCAACAAGGATAAGAGACGAGCCTCATTATCTCCTACAGCCGTTTGGAAGTAGACATCAACACCGATTTCAGCCAACTTTTCAGACAAAAACTGTGCATTGGTATTGACAATTTGACCTGTTAGAATCTCTGTCCCAACAGCTATTATTTCCGCTTTCATTTTTTCCTCCTACCTATCTATTCGGATTTCTTTGAAAAAATCGCAGGAAAATTCCTACGATTTCAATATTCATTTCTTATTGTTCTTGTTGTCCTTGCTCTATAACAGAACCAGTCGTTTGTGGCAAACGACCATAAATGTTTTCATACAAAACTGCATTTGTCTCCAACTCGGTAACTTCTGGTTTGTCTAATGAACGGCGTAAAAGATTTTGCATCTCTAACATATGCTCAGATGTCACGATTTGGTAAGATATTCCGTCAATCATTGCATCTTCTCCGCGCAATTGCTGAGACTCAATATTCTTAAAGGAATCCTGATAGCCCATCAACTGAGGAATTGTTGTAGTCGTAATCTCGATATTTGTCTGCATATTGTCGCTAAGAGCCTTCAGAATTTCTTGGTAGTGACTGACACTATTCAAACTAAGGATTTTTTCGACAATCTTTTGAATGACTTCGCGCTGACGTTTCTGACGACCGTAGTCTCCCTCTGGATCCTGATAGCGCATGCGTGAATACACCAGAGCCTCTTCACCATTTAATGTTTGCTCTCCAACCCCGATAGAAATCGTGTTAAATGGTTCCTGGTCTTGGATAGAGATTGGGAAACCTAGAGTGTTGTTTACTGTAATACCTCCGACAGCATCAACCATTCTTTGAAGACCGTGCATATTGACCATCACATAGCGGTCGATATGGATATTCATCATTTTTTGAATGGTCGAAATGGCAAGCTCTGCCCCACCATCAGCATAGGCAGCGTTGAGTTTAGCTTCTCTAACACTACCATCTGGTTGTTGGATTTGTGTCAGAATATCACGTTCCAAACTCATCATAACGACTTTCTTGGTTTTAGGATTCACTGTTACCAAGATCATTGAATCACTATTTCCTGCCCATGGGTCTGTACGTTCGACATTCCCCGTATCTACCCCCATCAATAGGATTGTCAATGGTTCAGTTGCCTCGATAACCTTGGTTTCTTCTCCGATTTGTTTATAAGTTTTGGCTAAAGTCTGTGTACTTTGTTGGTAGATAGTATAGGCATAAGCTCCCACACCAAGCACTGTCACAAGAACAAAGCCTAAAAACATTCCGATTATTTTTTTTACCATATATTTATTTGTCTATCAGTCGACCCATCAGGTAAACATCAAGAAACTCTCCTCCTTCTATACAAGCGCCTCGTTCCTGCTGGCCTTCAATGATGAAGCCCAGCTTTTTATATAGATGAACAGCTGCCAGATTTCGTTTTTGAACTGTCAATTGTAAACGTCGAATACTTCCGCTAGATTGGGCCCACTCAATAGCTTCTTCCATCAAGATACTACCGAGACCATTTCCCCAATAGGCTTTTTTGATACCCAAAAAGATATCCCCAATATGCCGAACTCGCGGACGTTGATCAGCCGTTATATTGATCACTCCTGCCAATTCTTCATTCAAATAAGCTAGTAAAGTAATCTGATTATCCGACTGGGCCTGCTTATCAATAAAACGCTGCATTTCGGATTCACTCATTGCAATTCCATTTTCATCCAGACTGGTAAAACTGGACTCTTGACCAATTTGATCTAAGAGAGCAATGACCGCTGAAGCATCCTGGGCTTCCGCTTCACGGATTAAAAGATCATACTCCATCCGTCAATCCTTTCAAAAGTTCTGTCGCTCGTTGACCATGAGCATGAAAGACAACTTCACGGCCCTCACCATCTTTAAGAATTTCTAATTCCAGATAGTCGGCTGGAAGAGCCTCACCTAATAGGTGTCCCCACTCAATAACCGTCACACCTGAACCAAAAAGAAATTCATCAAGGTCGATTGAATCTGCATCTCCTTCGATGCGGTAAACATCCAAGTGATATAAGGGTAGGCGTCCTTCATATTCTCGAACAATGGTATAAGTAGGACTTTTGATCATTTGATGAATCCCTAGTCCTTTAGCTAGACCTTTTGTTAATGTGGTTTTTCCAGCACCTAATTCACCAGTCAAAATCAATACATCATTTTTCTCTAGCAGAGAGCCGAGCTCTTGTCCAAGAGCAATGAGTTCATCTTCATTTTTTGTGTGCATGCTACTATTATACCAAAAAGTTTTCTTTTGTGATATCTCCACTAATAAAAAAAGAGGAGTTCCCTCCATCTTTTTTTAGGTTTAATCATTAGTTAAGAGCCATGCTAATGTAGTTCAAGATGAACAAAGCATCCAAAATCCAAATCATGACATGCACTTCTTTGATTTGACCTTTAACAATCTTTGTCAAAGTATAAGTCAAGAAACCAACGGCAATCCCTTGTGTGATTGAGTAGCTGAATCCCATAAAGATAGAGGTGAAGAAGGCTGGAACTGCTTCTGACATATCGTCCCAAGGGATATTTTTCAAGTTAGAGAGCATCATAATTCCGACAATAATCAAAATTGGTGCTGTCGCAGCTGAAGGAACAATCGCTAGAAGTGGGCTAAAGAAGCTTGATAGGGCAAAACAGATAGCAACAACTAAGGCTGTCAATCCAGTACGTCCACCAGCACCGATCCCTGCTGCTGACTCAATATAAGTTGTAACGTTTGAAGTACCTGCAATGGCACCAACTGATGTCGCCACCAAGTCAGAGTAAAGAGCTTTATCTAATTTAGCTGATTCATTGTTTTCACCACTTGTAGCGATGATACCAACTTTTTCACCTGTACCGATAAGAGTACCAATAGTATCAAAAATATCTGTCAATGAGAAGGCAAGAATGGCCATCAAGGTTTCTGGTAAGCGAGACGTGTTTGAAATCAAAGATCCTAAACCTTCTGATCCAAGAGCAGCACCAAACAAAGTTCCTAGGTCGTTAACTGCTGCTGAAAGATTGTTGCTAGCAAAATCGATTCCTGACAAATTAACAAGACCAACCGCAATAGCAAGGACTGTCGTTGTTAAGATAGAAAGGATGATCCCACCTTTGATACCTTTAACAACAAAGAAGATCGTAATAGCAAGACCTGCAAGAGCTACTAATACAGCTGGAGTATTGAAATCTACCAAACCTGGAACAGCTGCTGAGTTTGCAGTAAGAGCCGCTTGAGCCTTATCTGCTCCTTCACCTGCTACAGTATAAGTACCGGGGTCAATTGAGAATTTCAAAAGGCCAGCATTCTTGATACCAACATAAGCAAGGAAAACACCAATACCAGCTGAAATTGCTGAACGAAGTGTTGTAGGAATAGACTCAATGATCATTTTACGAACATTGGTCAATGTAATAATCAGTGAAATAACTCCACAGATGAAGACCATCCCAAGAGCTTCTTTCCAAGTATAACCCATCCCAAATACGACTGTAAAGGTAAAGAAGGCGTTAAGTCCCATACCTGGGGCTTGAGCATATGGCAAGTTAGCATAGAAGGCCATCATCAAAGTTCCCACAACAGAACCGATGATTGTTGCTAAGAATACACCCTGAACAGGCATTCCTGTTTGTGAAAGCATTTGAGGGTTTACAAAGAGAATATAACTCATTGCAAAGAAAGTTGTTAAACCAGCAAGAACCTCTGTACGGACATCTGTCCCGTGCTCTTTTAGTTTAAATAGTTTGTCCATTTTTAATCTCCTTTGTCATTTTACGAACAATATGACTATTATAACACCAATCATTCATCTTTTCAAGGTATTTTTACCGAATTATAAAAATCTTATCAGATATTATTCTTTTTGTTTTTACTTATAGTCAGCTTTTCTTTCAGCTTTTTGATATAATAGGAAACATCTTATCTGAAACTAGATTCGGGAGGATTTTATGACTAAAAAAATGATTGCCGTTGACTTAGACGGTACTTTACTTAATGGAGAAAGCAAACTCTCTGACTTTACAAAAGAAACCATTAAAAAAATTTCTAAGGAAGGCCACCATGTGGTTATCGCAACCGGTCGCCCATATCGTATGGCCAAAGATTTTTATGACCAACTTGAACTTGAGACTCCTATGATCAACTTCAACGGTTCACTCACTCACCTACCTGGTAAGGCTTGGAAACATGAAAAATGCCTTACTGTGGACAAAAAATACCTCTTGGATATCGTAAAACGAAAAGAGGACATCGAGGCAGACTTTATCGCAGGTGAATACCGTAAAAAGTTTTACATTACAGCCCCGGACAAAGAAATTGCCGATCCTAAATTGTTTGGTGTTGAAAACTTTCGCCCTGAAAATCAATTCAAGTCTGACTTAGTGACTAAGGGGCCAAACTGTATTTTATTACAAACTAGGGCAGACGATAAATATGCACTGGCTGAAGAGATGACCAGCTTTTACAAGCATCAGCTTAATATCAATACTTGGGGTGGCCCTTTGAACATCCTCGAGTGTACACCAAAAGGTGTTCACAAGGCATTTGCTCTTGAATACCTTCTAAATGTCATGAATATAGACAGACAGAACCTGATTGCCTTTGGTGACGAACACAATGACCAAGAAATGCTCTCCTTTGCAGGTAGAGGATATGCCATGAAAAATGCTAATCCCGCTCTACTTTCTTTCGCAGACGAGCAATTACCATTGACTAATGAAGAAGATGGAGTTGCTCACTTTTTACAAGAGCGATTCCTCTAACGTATAACTTATAATTCATCAGTTCTATACTTTGGGTAAAATAATGACCCTTAAAGTATGGAACTTTTTTCATACAAAAAATAATTAAAAAAGATTTGTATCTGTTTTATCCAGATCCAAATCCTTAAAAATATCTATTTTTTTAAAACAATACGATCAGAAACCTCACGGTCCATGTCATCGATGATTATTTGATTCTCCTCAGCTACATAAATCTTGACGTCATCTCCGATGATGACTTTCTGACTGTCTGGTTCAAAAGTTACCTTCTTAATTTCCTGATCACCATCAGGTTCTACTTCCGTCCATGTTCCAGTATTACCAGTAACAACGAGAGTAATGCTATCTCCATCATCTTGTCCTTTATAGGTGCCATCAATGTTGGTTACTGATCTAATAGTCGAACTAGAAACAGTCGTTTCTGCTGACTGAGCAGTCGTTACTTCCGTACTAGTACTTGCTTGAGTTGAAAGAGTTGCTTGATCTTTTGGTGAACATGCAACTAAGAGACTAAGACTTGCCAAAGAAGCAAGAGAAAGTGTGAATTTTTTTAGTGACATAATGCCTCCTTTCTTTTAGTGGCTTAAAATCAGAATAACCCTGCTGAGCCACCACACCTCTACTATAACAATTAAAGATAGGAGAGTCAATCAAATGACTTTGGATTCATAAGATAGGCACGAACCTCAGATATAAAATAGAGAGAACCTGTCACAAATAGCAAGTCTTGCTCTCCTGCAGAAGCTTCAAAGTGATCTATAAAATCTCGATAAGAAGCAATGCTTGTATAACCTCCCAAGTCTTGCTCCTCCAAGGAACCTTGGTAATCAAAAGTCGTAACATAGAGAGTTGCATCAGGCAAATGCTCAGTTAAGGATGTCAACATACCGCCATAATCTTTTCTCTTCAGGGCACCAAAAAGAATTTGAGCTTGATAACCTTGCTGGATTTTTTCTTGAATAAACTCAACCAAACGCTCCAGAGCTGGTAAGTTATGAGCGCCATCCAAATAGATGTGGTCAGTGATTGCTTCAAGACGCCCAGCCCATCTGGTAGTTCGCAAAGCAGTTCGAATCGCTTCTTGGTCAACATTCTCATCTCTTTGTGCCATAAACAATAGAAAAGCCTGCAAGGCAAGAGCTGCATTTTCCTCCTGATAGGCTCCTTCCAATCCCAGTTTTAGTTGGTTCAAGTCCGCTAGAGAGGAAGAGAAACATCCATTCTTGAAAGAAAAATCTTGATCAGCTTGGTAGAGAGTCACTCTCAAATCTTCTGCAACCTTTTGACAAACCATCTGTGCTTCAGGAGCTAGATTTACAATAACAGCCGACTTACCTGACTTAAAAATTCCTGCTTTCTGTTCAGCAATTTCTGCCAAGCTATTACCTAAGGTCTCCTGATGATCGAGGCCGATTGATGTGATGACTGCAATCTCCCCAGTCACCACATTAGTGGTATCAAGAAGTCCACCAATCCCTACTTCAAGTAAGACTAAATCCACCCCTTGCTCTTTAAAATAGAGTAGAGCAATTAAGGTCAGCAACTCAAAAAAAGATAGCTGATCATGGGTTTCTAGAAGTCTCTGCTCCATTGCTTTGACTTGTTCTGCTAAACGAATAAAATCTACGTCCGATATGGGCTCTCCATTGATACAAATACGATCATGGATGCTAACAATGTGTGGCGAAGTAAAGGTCCCAACCTTCTTGCCATGAGAAACAAAGAGTTCCCTCATAAAGGCAATGGTTGACCCCTTCCCATTAGTACCCGTTACATGGATAATCGGATAGGTTTGCTCAGGATTCTCCAGTAAATCTACTGCTCTTTGCATCCGTCCCAAGCCTGATCTAAAATTCAAGCCAATCCGACTATGAAGCCATTTTTCTACTTCAATCATGCTTATCTCCTTAACAAAAAAGCGAAGATTCTCTTCGCTTTTTACTCATTTTGCTAGATACTAGCTAAATTTTATTTTTAGCGTCAGGCTAAAAACGTCCTCCGGATGTTCCAACTCTTTCCAGTTTCTGGGAGTTGGGGTGATACAGTCTCCCAGACTGCCTGCGTTTCTATTTTCTAGCGCAGGGCTAAAAACATCCACCGGATGTTCCAACTCTTTCTAGTTTCTAGGAGTTGGGCTAAAAACGTTCCCCGAACGTTTTTACTCCTCCATAAAGCTGTTGAAGACTTCTTCAATCATGTTCCATTCATCGTCTGAATCTTCAGGGATTGGTTGCAATTCACCTTCTGTTCCGTCTTCATTTTCAGTGAATGAGTAAGCTTGAATTTCAACTTCGCCGTTTTCATCTTCTTCTGCGTTAACTGGTACAAGAAGAACATAGTTTTTACCAAATTCTTCTTTTCCGTCAATAGTCAAAAGGATTTCAAATAAAGTTTCGTTTCCTTGCTCATCTACAAGTGTAATAAGTTCACGTTCTTCGTGATCGTGGTTGTGATCGTGTGACATAGTTTCTCCTCTTTCTTAAAATTTTCTATCTAAATAATTTTGCAAAATCAATTGAGCCGCTAATTTATCAATAACTTTTTTACGCTTATTACGACTAACGTCTGCTTGCTCAATCAACATGCGCTCTGCAGCAACCGTAGTTAGGCGTTCATCCTGGTACTCCACTGGCAAACCAAAGAGTTCTTCCAGTTTTGCCCCATATGCTTGACTCGCTTCAACCCGCGGTCCACTGGTATTGTTCATATTTTTAGGCAAACCAACAACAAAGCGCTCCACCTTATAGCTATCAACCAATTCCTTGAGTCGTTCAAAACCGAACTCTCCCTGGTCTTCATTGATTTGGATGATTTCGAGTCCTTGTGCTGTAAACCCTAACGGATCGCTAATCGCTACTCCTACTGTTTTGGAACCAACGTCCAACCCCATAATTCTCATTGGTTATAGATCGACTCCTTGTCCCTTAAGGTAGTAGCGGACCAATTCTTCAACAATCTCATCGCGTTCGTATTTACGGATTTGATTTCTTGCGTTATTGTAACGAGGAACGTAAGCTGGGTCTCCACTGAGAACATAGCCCACAATTTGATTAATAGGGTTATACCCCTTCTCGTTCAATGAAGCATAGACTTCTGTCAATGTTTCACTGATCTCTTTTTTATTGGAATCGTCCAATTTAAAACGTACGGTTTCTTCAGTAAATCCCATTCTAACACCCTCTTTCCTTAGAATAGTACTATTATAGCACATTCACAACCTTTCTACAAATAACACATTCTGAATTTGTTGTTTTTCTGTAACGTCCTTACTGGACAGTCGCGCCACTTGCTACTCTATTTTCAATATATTCTTCTGGTTCGTTTTTTAGTAGATTTTCTAAACCTACATTTTTTAAATATTCGCTTTCGCTTGCCTTTTTAACGTCTAGAACTTGAAAATCATAACTTGTTTTTGTTTCAATCTCGGTCTCACTTAAAAGATTGGTTTCAAGGCTAAATCCAGGAATTTTACGTGCTTCTTGGACTGATTCATCCTTGTCTTCACCTTCTTTCAAGGCCTTTTTTGCTTCCCCTAATCCATGCTCTGCAATAAAGTTCTTGAGGTCTTCTGAAACTTGTCGTTTTTGCTGAATCGTTAAGGTCAAGAACTGTTTGCCCTTATAGGTAATGGTCTGGGTTTGTTGAACCCCATTTTCGTCAACAGGTAGAACAAGAGTCTTGGTTACAACTGTATTGTTATTGGCATTCTCTAAAACAGGTAGAGTTGATTGAAGAGCTTCTGTCGTTGTGTCTTTAGAAGGTTCCGCAGACTCTTTTTTTTGTCCACAGCCAGCTAGTAAAAATAGAAGGGCAACTGTACCGATAACTATCTTCTTCATATTTATTTTTCCTTATTTATCTATCAAATAAGGCTAGGAGTCACTCCCAGCCTTTATGTTTTATAGTGCTGCACGTAAACGTGCTTCTGCATTTTCTACATTGCGGACAGAGCGTGGCAAGAAGGCACGAATGTCATCTTCTTTATAGCCAACTTGTAAACGTTTCTCGTCGACAAGAATTGGACTTTTTAGGATGCGTGGTGTTTCCATGATTAAATTAAGCACTTCATTGACACTCAAATCTTCGATATCAACTCCAAGAGCTTTAGCGTAGCGATTCTTTGATGATACAATGCTCGCAATTCCATTGTCTGTTTTCGTTAGAATATCTAATAGTTCTTCTCTAGAAATCCCCTCTTTACCGAGGTTTTGTTCTTTATAACTTAACTGGTGGGCATTGAGCCAGGTCTTAGCTTTTTTACAGCTAGTACAACTTGAGACTGTATAAATTTTGATCATGTACCTACCCCTTTCGCTACATGTTACTATCAGTTTATTCTATTATACCATAAAAAACATCCGACTTGCGACCTATTTTTAAAAAAATTTAACTTTTTTACTCATTTTTCTCCTTTTTTCTTAACAAAACACGAACTATAACCACTCTCTGTACTTCTTAATGTAAAACTTCTTAATAACGGTGACGCTAAACATGTACAAGAAAATAATACCGACCAAAAACAAGAAGTATGGCAGTCCCAACGGAGCTAAACGCAGGATATTTACTAGTGGTCCATAAGGTAAACTAGTTACAAAGAAAGCTGCAACCAAAGTTGTAAAAATCACAAGCCAAGCTGGTCTGCTTTGTACAAAAGGAACTTTTGCTGTACGAAGCATATGGATGACCATGGTTTGAGACCACATAGATTCGATGAACCATCCTGTTTGGAACAAGATAATAAACTGAAGGGCAGATTCAGAACCATGAACATAATGATAGCCTGTCACCAAAGGAACAATGATAAAATAGAGGAAAATAAAGGTCAAAATATCAAAGATCGATGAAATCGGACCCATCCAAACCATAAATCGAGTAATAGATTTTGCTTCCCATGTATGAGGTTGTTTGAGGAAGTCTTGATCCACATTATCAAATGGCAATGCCACACAAGACAAATCATAGACTAGGTTTAAAACAATGAGATGAACAGGAGCCATTGGTAAAAATGGCAAGAAGATACTCGCAACAAGGAGTGAGAAGATATTCCCAAAGTTTGAACTGACGGTCATCTTGATGTACTTGGTCATGTTGGCGTAGACCTTACGACCTTCAACGATACCAGTTTCAAGAACCATGAGATCCTTGTCTAACAAAATAACATCCGCTGTTTCTTTGGCAATGTCTACTGCTGTATCTACAGAAATACCGACATCTGCTACCTTCATAGATGGGGCATCATTAATACCGTCACCCATATAACCAACTCCATGACCGTTTCTCTTCAACTGTAGAATGATACGCGCTTTTTGGTCAGGTGACAATTTAGCAAAGACTGTTACTTTTTCAACAACTTCTGCCAATTCTTGGTCTGTCATTTGGTCGATCTCAGCGCCCAAAAGGATGTGTTCAACATCCAAACCAACCTTTTCACAGATGGCTTGGGTTACTTTTTCATTATCCCCAGTTAAAATTTTTGTTTTGACACCATGCTCAAGCAGAGCTTGAATAGCAGGTGCTGCAGATGGTTTTGGTGGATCCAAAAAGGCAAGGTAACCCGTAAGGATCATGTCACTTTCATCAGTCACAGCATAGGCATAGTCTTCACGTAGACCTGACTTGTAACCAACACCTAAGACACGCAAACCTTGACGGTTTAATTGACCAACTTCTGCCAACACTTCTTGACGAATGTCTTCAGTAAGAGGGATGACTTCTCCACGGTACTCCACATGTGTCGAAATGTTCAACATTTCTTCTAAAGCACCCTTGGTAACCATACTAACAACATTGCTATCGTCTTTGACAATGACACTCATGCGTCTGCGCTCAAAGTCAAATGGAAGCTCGTCGATTTTTTGGAAACTAGTATCTAAATTTTGTAGGATAGCGTGTTCTTTGGCCTCTTTTTCAGTTCTACTGATGATAGCACGGTCCATCAAGTTTTTCAAACCTGTTTGGAAATGTGAATTTAGATAGGCTCTTCTTAAGACTGCCATATCCAAATCGCCATGGATATCTAATGGGTATTCTAAAACAATCTCATCTTGCGTTAAAGTTCCAGTTTTGTCCGTACATAGGATATCGATTGCTCCTAAGTCCTGGATAGCATTGAGTTTTTTGATGACCACTTTTTCCTTGGCCATGATAATGGAACCTTTGGCCAAGCTGGCTGTAATAATCATTGGTAGCATTTCTGGTGTAAGTCCAACACCAACGCTCAAGGCAAAAACTCCAGCCTCTAGCCAGTCTCCATCGGTCAAACCATTTGCGAAAAACACAATTGGAACCATGACAAGCATCAAGCGGATCAAGAGCCAAGAAATGCTGTTCATTTCACGTTCAAAAGAAGTTGGTTCATCATAGGTGTTGAGAGTTTGCTCAATGGCCCCCATCATGGTGTCATCACCAACTGCTAGAACCATAGCTATCGCACTTCCTGAGATAACGTTTGTCCCCATGAATGCCAAAGATTCTGCTTCTAAAAGACTCTCTACATTTTGATTAGTAGCTTTATTTAAAGCAAGTTTTTCGACTGCATCACTTTCTCCAGTCAAACCTGACTGTTGAACAAAAAAGTCTCGTGATTCAAATAAGATGACATCTGCTGGAATCATATCTCCAGCGCTCAATTTCACGAGGTCTCCCACAACCAAGTCATCGATGGGTAACTCTTGTTCAAGATCATCGCGAATAACAGTTGCTGTATTGACAATCATTTTTGAAAGATTGGTTGTTGCCTTGTCACTCCGCAATTCTTGGACAAAACGGATACCTCCTGAAATCAAAACTAAGACAACGATAATGATAGAAGTCGTTGGATCCTCTTGACCAGGTTTGGCCAGCCAGACGTTTGTAACGAGAGAAATAAAGGCAATCACAAGCAAAATGATTGTGAAAGGATTGATAATGGACTCATAAATCTTTTTAAAGATGGAATCCTCTTGACCTTTTGTAATGGTGTTTTCACCATATAGGTCACGGTTTTCTTCGACTTGTTCTTGGTCTAAGCCTTTTAGACTTGTATGGTAAAAAGCTAGACTATCTTTAAATGGAGTTTGAATAGCTGCTGCTAGTCTTTCTTTTGTAGTTTTCATTGGTTTCTCCTATCTGTATGAATGGTGATTTCATACTCAATGAAAATCAAAGAGCAAACTAGGAAACTAGCCACAGGCTGTACTTGAGTACGGCAAGGCGACGTTGACGTGGTTTGAATTTGATTTTCGAAGAGTATCATACACAGAGACCAATCACTTTATAGGGACAGAACGACACAAATCAGCGATTGGCTGTGTATGTGCGGTTCTGGATGATCGTCAATTTGCATCGTTTGTCTCCTTTCTTTGTTTTAAAACAGCAGAAAGTCCTGCCATAAAATGGCAGGACTAAAAAACTTATTGTCTGTTTTCGTTCAAGCTTTAACTCCATAGGGCGATGTAATGAGCTTAGTCTTGACCTTCGCGACCAGGACTGTTGACCAACGAGTAGTGTCTCCACTGTTTTGCGGTAGTCATCCGTATCCCTATGGTAGCCTCACCTACCGTTTTCGCCTTTCAGTATAAACCTTTAACTAGTAAAAGTCAACGATTTATCTCATTTTTCTTAGATTACGATTAATTCTTTTGGAGCAAGGGTTAATAACTCACAACCTGTATCTGTAATCAGGATATCATCTTCGATACGAACCCCGTATTTACCTTCAATATAAATACCAGGTTCATCAGTCAAGACCATACCCGATTTAATAACTTCTTTGGAAGTTTGGCTAAAGTAAGGTTCTTCGTGGATATCAAGTCCGATACCGTGCCCGATACCGTGTGTAAAGTATTCTCCATAGCCAGCTTCCACAATAATATCACGAGGGATTTTATCAAAATCACGGAAACCTAATCCATCCTTAGCTTGGTCAATCAGAGCTTGGTTAGCCTTCAAAACAGTGTTGTAGATTTCTGCTTGTTCATCACTGACATGACCAAGGTAGATGGTACGGGTCATATCACTGACATAATGGTCATAAAGGCACCCAAAATCCATAGTGATAGCTTCGCCTAGTTCTACTGGCTTGTGCATTGGGTGAGCATGGGGTTTAGAAGAGTTGATGCCGCTCGCTAGAATGGTATCAAAAGACAAACCTGCCGCTCCCAACTCACGCATACGGAAATCAAGGAAGTTGGCAATTTCAATTTCAGTCTTCCCTGGCTTGATAAAGTCAAGGGCATCGTGGAAAGCTTGGTCTGATATTGAACAAGCCTTACGAATCGTCGCAATCTCTGTCTCATCCTTAATCATGCGAAGCGCTTCAACAAACTGAGTTTGTGGAACTAGTTCCAAACCTTCAAAGGCAGTTTGCATACGGTGATAATAAGAAACTGAAATTTCATCTTCAAACCCGATACGAGAAAGACCCATGTCTTTCGCAATTTTTGCGATTGTAGCCAACTCGTCACGTTCTGCAAAAATCTCAAAACCAGTAACTTCTTGCTTAGCAGCGATGATATAGCGGGCATCCGTCACCAAAATTTGACGGTCACGACTGATAAAGACTGTTCCATTTGAACCCCAAAATCCTGTCAAATAGTAGACATTTTTAAGGTTGTTGATAATGATTCCATCTAGTTCTTTTTCTTGCATTTTATCGAGAAATGCTTGCACACGTTTATTCATGATGTAACTTTCCTTTCAAATACTGTCCTGTATAGCTAGCTTGGTTAGCAGCTACTTCCTCTGGTGTTCCTGTTGCGATAATAGTACCACCGCCAACACCACCTTCTGGTCCTAGGTCGATAATATGATCTGCTGTTTTGATAACATCTAGATTGTGCTCAATGACGAGAACTGTATTGCCATCATCGACAAAGCGGGACAAAACGGTGAGTAGGCGAGCGATATCCTCAGTATGCAAACCAGTTGTCGGTTCATCTAGAATGTAGAAGGATTTACCGGTCGAGCGCTTATGGAGTTCACTAGCCAGTTTCATACGCTGAGCCTCCCCTCCAGAAAGTGTCGTAGCTGGTTGTCCCAAGGTCACATAACCTAGACCAACATCTTTGATGGTCTGGAGTTTACGTTGAATTTTCGGAATATGTTGGAAAAATTCTACTGCGTCATTGACCGTCATATCCAAGACTTGCGAGATATTCTTTTCCTTGTAGTGAACTTCTAGCGTTTCACTGTTGTAGCGAGTCCCATGACAGACTTCGCAGGCTACGTAAACATCTGGCAAGAAGTGCATCTCAATCTTGATAATCCCGTCACCCGAGCAAGCTTCACAGCGACCACCCTTGACGTTAAAACTGAAACGACCCTTTTTGTAACCTCGAATCTTGGCTTCATTTGTCTGAGCAAAGAGGTCTCGAATGTCATCAAAGACACCTGTATAGGTCGCAGGATTAGACCTCGGTGTCCGTCCGATTGGACTCTGGTCAATGTCTATCAGACGATCGATATGCTCAATCCCTGAGATAGTCTTAAACTTTCCAGGTTTATCTGAATTGCGATTAAGCTTTTGAGCAATGGCTTTTTTGAGGATGCTGTTAATAAGTGTCGACTTCCCTGAGCCAGAGACCCCTGTCACCGCAATGAATTTCCCGAGTGGGAAGCGAGCAGTGATATTTTGCAAGTTATTCTCACGCGCACCTGTCACTTCGATAAAGCGACCATTGCCTATACGGCGTTCCGTCGGTACTGGAATGGCACGTTTTCCTGATAGATACTGTCCTGTAATGGACTTACTGTTTCGAGCCACCTGCTTAGGCGTTCCTGCTGCGACAATTTCTCCACCAAAGACACCCGCTCCAGGACCAACGTCAATCAGATAATCCGCCTCACGCATGGTATCTTCATCATGTTCTACTACAATGAGAGTATTCCCTAAATCACGCATCTTTTTCAGACTGGCAATCAAACGGTCATTGTCCCTCTGGTGAAGACCGATAGACGGCTCATCTAAGATATAGAGAACTCCTGAGAGATTAGAACCAATCTGAGTTGCCAAGCGAATACGTTGGCTTTCTCCACCCGATAGGGTTCCTGCCGAACGAGAAAGGGTCAGATAGTTGAGTCCGACATTATTGAGGAAGGTCAAGCGGTCCTTGATTTCCTTAAGAATCGGACGAGCAATAATGGCTTCATTTTTTGATAGGGTCAACCGATCAATAGCTTCCAAATGGTCTGCGATGGAGAGGTCTGAAATTTCTCCGATATGAGGTCCTTCCTCTCCTCCTACACGAACGGATAAGGCCTGATCGTTGAGGCGATAACCATGACAAGTACCACAGGTTAGCTCATTCATATAAAGACGCATTTGTGTACGGGTGTAGTCACTATTGGTTTCATGGTAGCGTCGCTTAATATTCCCTATAACACCTTCAAAAGGAATGTCGATGTCACGAACTCCACCAAATTCATTTTCATAATGGAAATGGAATTCCTTACCATCTGAACCATAGAAAATGAGATGTTTCTCTTCATCAGACAAGTTCTCAAAAGGCGTATCCATGTCCACTCCAAAGGCTGTCATGGCTTGTTCTAGCATATTTGGATAATAGTTAGAAGAGATAGGATTCCAAGGTGCTAAAGCTCCCTCACGAAGGGTCTTGCTAGCATCTGGTACGACTAAGTCCGTATCAACCTCTAGCTTGATCCCCAAACCATCACACTCACTACAAGAACCAAACGGAGCATTGAAAGAGAAGAGACGAGGTTCTAGTTCAGGAACCGTAAAGCCACAGACTGGGCAGGCATAATGTTCTGAAAAGAGTAACTCGGAATCATCCATAGTATCAATAACTACATAACCTTCAGCGATACGAAGCGCTGCTTCAATCGAATCAAAGAGACGACTACGGACACCTTCCTTGATGATAATACGGTCTACCACCACATCGATGTTGTGTTGTTTATTCTTTTCAAGTTCTGGAACTTCGGTCACATCGTAAACAACTCCATCGACACGGACACGAACATAGCCATCCTTTTGAATTTTTTCAATCAGAGTCTTATGTTGCCCTTTTTTCTTACGAATAACAGGAGCCAAAATCTGCAGACGCTGGCGCTCTGGCAATTCCAAAACCTTGTCTACAATCTGTTCGACAGACGAAGCCTTGATGGCTCCATGTCCATTGATACAGTAGGGTGTTCCTACACGTGCATAGAGGAGACGGAGATAGTCGTTGATTTCCGTCGTAGTACCGACAGTCGAACGTGGATTTTTACTAGTCGTTTTCTGGTCAATGGAAATAGCAGGACTAAGACCATCGATAGAGTCCACATCTGGTTTCTCCATATTCCCTAAGAACTGACGAGCGTAGGCTGATAGACTCTCAACATAGCGACGTTGCCCTTCTGCATACAGGGTATCAAAGGCAAGACTGGACTTGCCCGAACCCGACAGCCCCGTCACCACAACTAGCTTGTCACGTGGAATTTCCACGTCAATATTTTTTAAATTATGGGCGCGTGCCCCATGGATGACAATCTTATCTTGCATGTTACTTCTTTCTAGTCCATTGTTGCTTTCCATTATACCAAAAAAAGTGAAATTCTATTACCAAAAAAGCCGATTTTGTAGTATAATAGTACGGTGCTAAAAATCACTTAAACACAGAATAGATTAGGAAAGGATAGGAGATATGAAACAAGTCTTTCTCTCAACAACAACTGAATTTAAAGAGATCGATACGCTCCAGCCGGGCACTTGGATCAATCTCGTCAATCCTACCCAGAGCGAATCGATGGAAATCGCTTCTGCTTTTGATATTGATATCGCTGACCTCCGTGCACCACTCGATGCGGAAGAAATGTCTCGTATTACCATTGAAGATGAATACACTCTGATCATCGTAGACGTTCCTATTACCGAGGAGAGAAATAACCGCACCTACTATGTGACCATTCCCTTGGGGATTATCATCACAGAAGAGGCTATTATTACCACTTGTTTGGAACCTCTCCCACTTCTAGATGTCTTTATCAATCGGAGACTTCGGAATTTCTATACCTTTATGCGTTCGCGCTTTATCTTTCAAATCCTCTACCGTAACGCTGAAATTTATCTGACAGCCCTTCGTTCAATTGAACGTAAGAGTGAGCAAATCGAAACCCAACTTCACAAATCTACTCGAAATGAAGAATTGATTGAACTCATGGAGTTGGAAAAGACCATCGTCTACTTCAAGGCCTCTCTTAAGACAAACGAGCGCGTGATTAAAAAATTGACCAGCGCAACGAGCAATATTAAGAAATACCTTGAAGACGAGGACTTACTCGAAGACACCTTGATTGAAACGCAACAGGCCATCGAGATGGCGGATATCTATGGAAACGTCCTTCACTCTATGACAGAGACCTTTGCCTCTATCATTTCAAACAACCAGAACAATATCATGAAAACCTTGGCCCTCGTGACCATCGTTATGTCTATCCCGACCATGATTTTCTCAGCCTACGGAATGAACTTTAAGGATAATGAAATTCCTTTAAACGGAGAACCGCATGCTTTCTGGCTCATCGTCTTTATCGCCTTTGCTATGAGTGTTTCTCTCACTCTTTACCTCATCCATAAAAAATGGTTCTAAACAGGAGTTATTATGTCACAGATTGATTTAAAAGAATTAACAAAGAAAAACCAAGAATTTATCCACATTGCAACCCAACAATTTCTCAAGGACGGAAAAACCGACGCTGAAATCAAGGCTATCCTTGAAGAAGTCATTCCTCATATCCTTGAAGAACAACCAAAAGGGGTGACTGCTCGTTCAATCTACGGAGCGCCAACTCACTGGGCTCACAGCTTTAGCGAAAAAGAGCAATACGAGAAAGAACATCCAAAGGAAAACGACGATCCAAAATTGATGATGTTGGATTCAGCCCTTTTCATTACAGGACTATTTGCAGTAGTTAGCGCCTTGATGAGCTTCTTCTCAAACCAACCAGTAGCTTACGGATTGGTAACACTTATCAGTGTAGGGGCCTTCGGTGGAGTTGCCTTTTACCTTCTCTACCACTTCATCTACCGCTACTACGGACCAGATACTGATCGTAGCCAACGCCCTCCATTCTGGAAATCACTTTTGGTTATGCTAGCAACCATGTTTGCTTGGGTTCTCATCCTCTTCTTGAGCAACTTCCTTCCACAAGCCATCAACATCAGCCTACCACCACTTGTTTTGTTAGTGATCGGAGGAGCACTTCTTGCTCTACGTTTCTACCTCAAAAAACGTTTCAACATCAAGAGTGCAAGTGCAGGACCTGCTAGATATTAAAATAAACAATAAAAGTAGTGTGTTTTACAGACAGACTACTTTTATTATGGCTCCAAAGCTTTTTTTTATTCTCCAAATAAAAGTAGACGCATCGCCTAAAAACGTTCTAATGTAAATCTTCCCTTAGAATCCCTAGGTTTTATCCTTGAATCCAAGTTGTTTTTCTGTTATACTAATAAAGTAATAAGGAGAAATATATATGACTAAACAGAGAATTAATCAAATTGTTGGTTCAATTGGTGCCTTTATCGGGATTATTGTATTTATAGCCTACATCCCCCAAATTTTTGCTAATTTACAAGGAAATAAAGCTCAACCATTCCAACCTTTATCAGCAGCAGTCTCTTGCTTAATCTGGGTTATTTACGGATGGACAAAAGAGCCTAAGAAAGATTGGATTCTAATCATTCCAAACTCAGCCGGGGTTATCCTTGGCGGACTGACTTTCCTTACTGCTCTATAAGAATACAACTACTATAAAAAGCAACCACATCGAGCGGTTGCTTTTTTTATGTATAAGATTAAGACAAGGCTAAAATGATAAAGGAAAGGCTGTTCACTATCATATGGACGACCAAGGGATAGTAGATATTTTCTTTTTCTTTCACATAGATGATAGAAAAGGCTAAGCCTCCACCCAAGTAATAAATTGCACCGACCCACTCTGACAAATCCAAACTGTGCATATGGGTTAGGGCAAAGGCAAGTCCGACTATAAAGATACTCAACCAGCTTGATAGGTACTTTCTCAGATACTTCAATAAAATCTGTCGGAAGAAGACTTCTTCTACCACAGGACCTATGACACAAGCAAAAACTACTATCAGTAGTGGTTGTTCTTTAAAAGCACTTTGTATACTAGCCTCATTTTGCCCTTGACCACTCAAACCCAAAACTTGTTTCAATATTTCCGAAAGGAGAGCAAAAAGGATGGTCATTAGAAAGAGAAGGAGCCAGCCCTTTAAAACTCCCAAGAAGAACTTTCTCTTGGAATTTCTGACTTTCTTCCAGCATTGCAGGAATTCCGATTTAAATAAGAAGCAAGCATACAAAAATACGACTATATAGGCTAGATAAGTCTTTGGCACAGATGGCAATACTGTATCAAATACACTAATACCATCTATTACAAAGAGAACTGTATAGAGTATCGAAAAAATCAGAATTCCCTTATTTTTGTTAGACATCATTTAAGACCCTTCCATTCACAATCATTCTCGTGGTCATCAACCAGACCTGCAGCTTGTAAAAATGACAAGACGGCGACTGGGCCTGTGAACTTAAAACCACGTTTTTTGAGATCTTTGGATATACGTTCAGACAAGACTGTTTTGGCTGGTGCTTGAGCATAGTTAGGGACATCATTGACGATAGTTTTCCCATCTACAAAAGACCAGAGATAGCTATCAAAAGAACCGAACTCTGCTTGGACTTGTAAAAATGCTTGGGCGTTGGCACGTGTCGCAAATATCTTGGCACGATTGCGGATAATTGCTGGATTATTCATCAAAGCTTCCAGCTCTTCATCCGTCATGTCTGCAACACCTTGAACTTGGTAACCATGAAAAGCTTCCCGAAAGGCTTGGCGTTTATTGAGCACCGTTTCCCAAGATAGTCCAGCCTGATAAGTTTCCAGGCAAAGCAACTCAAAAAGTGCTTGGTCATCATGTAGGGGCTGCCCCCATTCCTCATCGTGGTAGGCTACATATAGAGGGTTGTTCATTTTAACCCAGCCACAGCGTTTTGGCATAGAGTTCTCCTATTTCACCAACATCTTAAGGGCAGATTTGATGTAGTTTTCAGCAGTATCTGAAGTTCCTTCAAAGAATTTCTTGATTTTCTTAAGCTCAGTTGCCTTGTAGCCCAGTGCCAACATGGCTTCCATAGCTTCTTCCAGTTCTTGGTTGTCACTGCTAGATGGAGCTGCAGTCTTAGCAGGGAGGTCATCGCCTGCCACAACCACCTTACCTTCTAGGTCCAAGACCATCTGTTGGGCTGTTTTTTTGCCAATCTTCGGAAACTTAGTCAAGTAGGTAATGTTCTTAGTCTCGATAGCTTGAACGAGCCCTGCATTGTCATCAGCTGCGATGATGGCAAGAGCGGATACAGGACCAATGCCCGACACCGAAATCAAGCTGAGAAAGAGTTTCTTCTCGTCTTCTGAACGGAAACCGTAAAGTAGATGAGCATCTTCGCGGACTACTTGATGCACATAGATTTGTGCTTCTTGGTTGACTTGCCCTGAGTAAGCATAAGGATTGGCTACGTGTAAGATGTAGCCGATCCCGTTAGCTTCTAGAACAATGTATTTAGCAGTAATTTTGGTAATAATACCCTTTAGATATTCGTACATAATTTTCCCTTCAATTTATACTCAATGAAAATCAAAGAGTAAACTAGGAAGCTATCCGTAGGCATAACTTGAGTTAGGCAAGGTAAGGCTGACGCAGTTTAGATTTAATTTTCGAAGAGTATTAGTATTTACCTAGTTCTCGTAGGCTAGTGTGATTTTCCTGAATGCGACGGAACATCTTTTCCATATCTGACTTGGTAAAATGCACCAAAACAGGACGTCCGTGTGGACAGTTATAGGGGTTGTCACATCGAGAGAGCTGATAGAGAAGCTGTCTAGCAGAGTGATCATCAATACGATGGTTGGCCTTGATGGACCGCTTGCAGGACATCATAATGGCTAGTTCAGCTCGGTATTTCTTGATTGAAACTTCCTTGGTCAAAAGGAGCATATCACACATCTCATAGATACCAGACTCGATTTCCTCCTCTGCCATCCAAATAGGATGTTCCCTTAGGATAAATTGGTTCTCCCCGTACTCTGCTAGAAAGACGCCCACTTCCTCTAAGAGAGGCATTCTTTCCTTGAGACGAAGGGAATCATCCGCTGGAAATTCAAAGATGTAGGGTACAAGGAGTTGCTGTTGGCTCTGGTCAACATTACCAATACTTTCACGGTACTCCTCGTATTTAACCCGCTCCTGAGCTGCATGTTGGTCTATGATGTAGAGCCCATCTCGACCTTGGGCAAAGAGGTAGGTGCCGTGCATCTGCCCGAAAAATTCCAACTCTGGGAAACTAGAAGACTCTTCTCGTTCCAGCTTGTCATAAGCCTTATCCAAACTAGCCATATCTAACTCTGGATGATCTAGTTGGTCGTAGCTGACCGATTTTCTCTCTGCAAAATGCAGTTTGGCTGGTTTGGTTATCTGGTCTAAAGTTTCCTTAGCAAAGAGGTTCAAATCCTGCTTCTCTTCTGTCAGGTTCACCTGATGGTCTGCCACCTCAGCTTGTTTTGGTCTTGTCGGTTCATTTTTTTCATAGTAGAGCGTATTTTCTCTCAGTGGTAAAGTCGTTTGCTCTACTTTTTCACGATTGCGAATGGTAGATTTGGCTAAATTTTCCAAGGCATCAGGAATCAAGGTCTGTTCCTTGAGACTCTTTGCGATAGCTTCTGAAACTAGCGCCATCAGCTCTCTTTCCTTGGAAATTCGCACTTCTTGCTTGGTTGGATGCACATTGACATCTGCTAGATAAGGATCGATCTGGATGTGAATAACGGCTAGCGGAAAACGCCCCACCATGAGCTTGCTACCATAACCATCTAAAATAGCACGATTGAGCAAGAAGTTTTTGATATAACGGCCATTGATAAAAAGACTAATATAGTTACGATTAGCACGTGTCAATTCAGGCAATGAGACAAAACCTGAAATTTCAAAATCTAGGTCAGAATTCTCAATCTCAACCATCTTTTTGGCACTGGCTAAACCATAAATTCCAGCAATGGCCTGGCGCAGTTGACCCGTGCCAGCTGTTCGTGTCATTTCCTTGCCATCGCTAATCAGGCTAAAGGAAATCTCAGGATGGGCCAAGCCTAGACGATTGACAATATCGATGATATGAGATAACTCTGCCTGTTGGCTCTTCATATATTTGAGACGAGCTGGTGTGTTGAAAAAGAGATCCTCCACACAAACCTTGGTCCCAACAGGACTGGTCGCAGGGATGATTTCTTCAACTTCTCCTCCACGAGCAACTAACTTGGTCCCGTGACTTGCTCCATCCACTGCTGTCAAAAGAGTCAGTACACTAACAGATGCGATAGAAGGCAGAGCTTCACCACGAAAACCGAGGGTCCGAATCCGAAAAAGATCCGCTTGATTCTTAATCTTACTGGTCGCATGACGGCGGAGAGCTAACTCGACTTCATCGTGGGCAATCCCGTGCCCATTATCGGTAATTTGGATTTTCTTAAGACCAGCTTCTTCGATCTCAACGATAATCTGTCTTGAGCCAGCGTCGATAGCATTTTCGACCAACTCTTTAACTACGCTGGCAGGACGCTCGATCACTTCTCCTGCTGCAATCTGGTTGGCCAAGACTTCTGGCAATTCAATAATATGAGACATTTTTCAGCCCCTTTCTTAACGATTTTTATCTATTTCTCTGAAAATAAGCTAGTGCTATTATACCATATTTCACTCGTTTCCAAAAAAGTCCAAGCAGCAACTTTCTTCCCGATTTTACTAGGTTATTTACTAAGTTTGTGGTAAAATAGGTAGAAACAATATTTTAAAAAGGAGAAAAGACACATGCACATTTTTGATGAGCTAAAAGAGCGTGGTTTGATTTTTCAAACGACTGATGAAGAAGCTTTGCGTAAAGCCCTAGAAGAAGGTCAAGTTTCTTATTATACTGGCTACGATCCAACTGCTGACAGCCTTCACCTAGGTCACCTTGTCGCAATCTTGACAAGTCGTCGTTTGCAGTTAGCAGGTCACAAACCTTATGCGCTCGTTGGCGGTGCTACAGGTCTCATCGGAGATCCGTCCTTCAAAGATGCTGAGCGTAGTCTCCAAACAAAAGACACAGTAGATGGCTGGGTCAAGTCTATCCAAGGACAACTTTCTCGCTTTCTTGACTTTGAAAATGGTGAAAATAAAGCTGTCATGGTCAACAACTACGACTGGTTTGGCAGCATCAGCTTCATTGACTTCCTCCGTGATATCGGGAAATACTTCACTGTCAACTACATGATGAGCAAGGAGTCTGTGAAGAAACGTATTGAAACAGGGATTTCTTACACTGAGTTTGCCTACCAAATCATGCAAGGTTATGACTTCTTCGTTCTTAACCAAGAGCACAATGTAACCCTTCAAATCGGTGGTTCTGACCAGTGGGGAAATATGACTGCCGGTACAGAGTTGCTTCGTCGTAAGGCTGATAAGACAGGTCACGTCATCACTGTTCCACTCATCACAGACGCAACTGGTAAGAAATTTGGTAAATCAGAAGGAAATGCAGTTTGGCTCAACCCTGAAAAGACTTCTCCATACGAAATGTACCAATTCTGGATGAATGTCATGGACGCTGACGCTGTTCGCTTCTTGAAAATCTTTACTTTCTTGTCACTTGACGAGATTGAAGACATCCGTAAACAATTTGAAGCGGCGCCACACGAACGCTTGGCTCAAAAAGTCTTGGCTCGTGAAGTCGTTACACTTGTTCACGGAGAAGAAGCCTACAAAGAAGCTCTTAACATCACTGAGCAACTCTTTGCAGGGAATATCAAAAACCTTTCTGTCAAAGAACTCAAACAAGGACTTCGTGGTGTGCCAAACTACCAAGTACAAGCAGACGAAAACCACAACATCGTTGAACTCCTTGTATCTTCTGGTGTGGTTAACTCAAAACGTCAAGCCCGTGAAGATATTCAAAATGGAGCTATCTATATCAACGGCGACCGCATCCAAGACCTTGACTATGTCTTGAGTGATGCTGATAAGTTAGAGAACGAACTGACTGTTATCCGCCGTGGTAAGAAAAAATACTTTGTTTTGACTTATTAAGAAAGTAAAACCACGAAGTTAATACGAAACTTCGTGGTTTTCTTATATACTTTTCCCTAGAATTATGTAAGGTCACTCCCCAGCTAAAAAGTTATTACAGCCATTCTTTTCCCCATTGATTTAAATCCTTTAAAATCGGCATCAGTGATTTACCTTTTTCTGTTAGCTGATATTCTGTATGGAGTGGCATAGTCTCAAAATCAAATTTCTCAACCAATTGGTTCTCTATTAAAACATCTAGTCCACGTGTTAGACTGATAGTTGTAATCCCTTCAACTTCTCTTCTCAATTGATTGAAGCGGACTTTCTTATGCTTGTTTATAACCCATAATATATTCATCCTCCATTTTCCACCAACCACATCTAAGACACGAGACATACTACAGTTCCAATTTTTATTTGTTAACATTTTTTCTCCTTACAAAAATGTGCCTACTACACAACTTATTTATAAAGTATTATAATCTTTTTATCATTTATTTTAAAGGAGTTATTTATGTTTATTATAAACCTTACCTATATTGAGCCACTTGAGGCAGTTGAAAAATATTTACAAGAACACATAAATTTTCTGAACCATTATTATGCAGAAGGTTTGTTTATTGCATCTGGTAGAAAAAATCCAAGAACTGGAGGAATTATTCTTATGCAAGGTAAGAATAAGGAAGTTGTCCAAGAAATCATCATGCAAGACCCATTCTACAAAAATAAGATTGCCCAATATGATATTATTGAATTTGAGGCAAGTAAATATTGTCTTGAATTGAAAACTATACTAACCAATCAATTCTATGGAAGTAAATAAATTTGATAAATTAGTGCAATTAAAGGAATTCAAATTCGCCAGATTGTTTGCTATATAGAAGCTCTTTTGTTACACTACTATTATGAATACAAACCTCAAACCCAAACTCCAGCGCTTTGCTTCTGCTAGTGCCTTTGCCTGTCCTATCTGCCAAGAAAATCTGACCTTGGTAGAGTCTAGCCTCAAGTGTAGCAACCGCCATTCTTTTGACCTAGCAAAATTCGGCTATGTCAATCTAGCACCACAAATCAAGCAATCGGCCAACTACGACAAGGAAAACTTTCAAAATCGCCAGCAAATCCTAGAAGCTGGCTTTTATCAAGCTATCTTAGAAGGCATCTCAGACATACTAGCGACTAAATCATCTGCAAAAACTGTCTTGGACATCGGTTGTGGCGAAGGCTTCTACTCTCGTAAACTCCAAGAAAGTCACTCTGATAAAACCTTCTATGCCTTTGATATTTCAAAAGACTCGGTTCAAATCGCTGCCAAAAGCGAATCCAACTGGGCAGTCAACTGGTTTGTTGGTGACCTGGCTCGCCTTCCTATAAAAGACGCCAGCATGGATATCCTACTTGATATTTTCTCACCTGCCAACTACGGAGAATTCCGACGAGTCTTATCAAAGGACGGCATCTTAATCAAGGTCATTCCTACTGAAAACCACCTCAAGGAAATCCGTCAAATGGTACAGGACCAGCTGACAAAGAAGGATTATTCTAATCAAGATATTAAGGAACACTTCCAAGAACACTTCAGCATCCAATCTAGTCAGATTGCTTCCCTGACCAAGTCTATCACCGTAGAGCAACGCCAAGCCTTGCTCAGCATGACGCCCCTGCTTTTTCATGTCGACCAGAGCAAGATTGATTGGAGCCAGTTAACTGAGATTACTATCGAAGCAGAGATTCTGGTCGGAAAAGCACTGTAAATAAATTTTTGAGATACTACAAAGCCCGCACCTTTTCTTGAGATGCGGGTTTAAAAAACGATTTTTCACTGTCTTTCCGAAAAGTATAAAAAATTTTTACCTCTCCATTTATTTTCGATTTGAAATGACAAATTTATCAATAAATAGCAAGTGATATAAGGCAAGTGATGTCCCATAACAACATCCATGAAAAGAGATTTCTTGATGAGTCAGTGGAAACGAAGAACTATTACCCGTCAAGAGGCATGCTCCAATTACAAAAAGAATCCAAAATAAATCAGTCCATTTATATTTTGAAAAATATTTTTTCCACATAAAAACACCCTCTTTCTTTACTATAATACTATTATAATACTATTTGTAAACGAATACAAGAAATTTGAGGTACAGCTAAGAAGAACCTTAGACTTAATCAGCCTTCTTAGTGTTCTCTAGGTTTGATTTTTAAGGCTAGAAATTATTGACAAATTATTTTTTCTTTTGAGACCAGTCAACCTCAAGTCCATAACATTAAAAAAAAAGCGAATTTCAATTGAAACTCGCTTTTTTTGCTAGATAGTGTAATAACTATTAAATTGTATATCTTAGTTCAAGTGCCAGATATCTTCGTTATACTGAGCGATTGTACGGTCAGATGAGAAGAATCCTGCTTTAGAAATGTTAACGATAACTTTATCCAACCATGCGTCACGGTCTTCGTAGTCAGCAAGCATTTGCTCTTTCACTTTGATGTAATCTTCCAAGTCAAGAAGAGTCATGAACCAGTCTTTGTTGATTAATTCGTTATAAAGACGTTCCAAGCGTTCAATCTTACCAACTGCAAGAACAGCGTCGCTCACGATAAAGTCAACCAATGGTTTGATCGCTTTACGAGCGTAGAATTCGCTTGATTTGTATGCTGCTTTCGCGTAAAGGTCGATAACAGTTTCTGAATCTTCACCGAAGATGTAGATGTTTTCGTCGCCAACCAACTCAGCGATTTCCACGTTAGCACCGTCCATAGTACCAAGAGTCAAAGCTCCGTTCAACATGAATTTCATGTTACCAGTACCTGAAGCTTCTTTAGACGCAAGTGAGATTTGTTCTGAGATGTCACATGCTGGGATCAAGAAGCTTGCTGCAGTAACGTTGTAGTTTTCAACCATAACCACTTGCAAGTGTGGTGCTACTTCTGGATCGTTGGCAATTACTTCTGACAAGCAAAGAATCAAGTGGATGATGTCTTGAGCGATTGTGTAGGCAGGAGCTGCTTTACCACCAAAGAATACTGTGATTGGACGAGCAGGGATGTTACCAGCCTTGATGTCAAGATATTTGTGGATCACATACAAAGCGTTCATTTGTTGACGTTTGTACTCGTGAAGACGTTTGATTTGGATATCAAAGATAGAGTTTGTATTGATTTCCACACCTTGGTGTTCTTTCAAGTGACGAGCCAATTTACGTTTGTTGTGAGCTTTGATATCTTCAAGTTTTGCTTTGACAGCAGCCTTGTCTTCGTATGAAAGAAGGTCTTCCAATTTAGAAGCTTCATGGTGCCATTCGCGTCCAAGAATCTCATCCAAGTAGTGAGACAAGCTTGGGTTAGCATGCATGAGCCAACGACGGAATGTGATACCGTTTGTTTTGTTGTTGAATTTTTCTGGGTAAAGATCGTAGAAAGCTTTCAACTCAGAGTTCTTCAAGATTTCAGTGTGAAGAGCTGCAACCCCGTTTACGCTGTATCCGTAGTGGATATCCATGTGAGCCATGTGAACACGTCCGTTCTCATCGATGATTTGAACAGCTGGGTCTTTATATTCTGCTTTAACACGGCGATCCAATTCTTTGATGATTGGTACCAAGTGAGGAACCACTTCTTCCAAGAATTCAAGAGGCCATTTTTCAAGGGCTTCAGCAAGGATTGTGTGGTTTGTGTAAGCAGTCATGCTACGAACGATAGAGATTGCTTCATCAAGTTCGATACCACGTTCAGTCAAAAGACGGATCAATTCAGGGATAACCATTGATGGGTGAGTATCGTTGATTTGTACAACTGCGTAGTCAGCAAGGTCGTGCAAGTTGCTTCCTTTTTCGATTGCTTCATCGATGATCAATTGCGCACCGTTTGAAACCATGAAGTATTGTTGGAAGATACGGAGCAACTCACCTTGTTTATCGCTATCGTCTGGGTAAAGGAAAAGAGTCAAGTTGTGAGCGATATCTGTCTTGTCAAAGTTGATACCATCTTGGATGATTGAAGAATCAACTGAATCCAAGTCAAACAAACGCAAACGGTTTTTAGTAGCAGTTTTGTAACCAGGCACATCGATATCGTAAAGAGTAGATGTCAATGTAAAGTGTGCAAATGGCACTTGGTAGCTACGGCTTGAGCGAACCAACCAGTTTTGGTCAGTCAACCAAGCGTTAGGAATAGTTTCTTGTTGGTTGTTTTTAAGCACTTGTTGGAAAAGACCAAAGTGGTAGTTCAAACCAACACCGTCACCATTCAAACCAAGTGTAGCGATGGAGTCGATAAAGCAGGCTGCCAAGCGTCCCAAACCACCGTTACCAAGTGATGGTTCCAATTCTACTTCTTCGATTTCAATCAACTCTTTACCTGCGTCAGCAAGTTCTTTTTTAACTTCGTCATAAAGACCAAGGTTAATCAAGTTGTTTGACAAGAGTTTACCAATCAAGAACTCAGCTGAGATGTAGTAAACTTTTTTCTTACCAGTGTTCACTGGTTTTTGGCTGCTTGCAAGTTTGCTGTAGTTAAGAAGAGCAAGGTAAAGCTCCTCATTGCTACATTCTGCGATAGATTTATTGTAACGATTTTGTACAAATTCTTTTAATGGTAACATTTTTATGTCTCCTGATAATGTCTTATTTCTTTAATTCTACCAAATTTTCATTGATACGGCGATAAATTGTAGTCAAGTCAAGCAAAGTTTCTTCGACAGCAGGAGTCAATTGTTCCTCTGTCATACGCCATGACCAGTTTCCACCAAGAGTAGATGGGAAGTTCATACGAGCTGAACCATCCAACTCTAGCAAATCTTGCATAGTTGCAATCGTCATGAAACTTACTGATGCGAAGGCTGTACGAAGCATAGCATGCACCACTGTTTCGTACTCTTTACGGTTTGTGTAGCGTGCCATATACTCACGAGTTGGATCATCAATCTCATCACGGTACCAACCAAGAACAGTGTTGTTATCATGTGTTCCTGTGTACATAACAGAGTTAGCTGGTGCCAAGTGTGGGCTGTCGATACTTTCGTCTTCTGGATTGAAGGCAAATTGAAGGACCTTCATTCCTGGGAATCCAGTACGCTCACGAAGCTCGATGACTTCATCAGTCATGAAACCAAGGTCTTCAGCGATGATGTTCAAGTCACCAAGTTCTTCTTTAACAGCTGCAAAGAGTTTGTAGTCAGGTCCTTTCACCCATTTACCAGGTGCTGCGGTTTCAGAACCAGCTGGGATTTCCCAATAAGACTCAAATCCACGGAAGTGGTCGATACGCACGATATCGTAGATTTTAAAGCTTTCACGCAAGCGTTCAATCCACCATTTGTAACCATCGCGATCCATTGCTTCCCAGTCATAGATTGGGTTCCCCCAAAGCTGACCAGTAGCAGAAAACTCATCTGGTGGGCATCCTGCGATGCAAGTTGCTTTCCCGTTTTCATCTGTTTTAAAGAGGTGTGGATTTGCCCACATATCGCTTGAATCTTCAGCAACATAGATTGGCATATCACCCACAATCTCAATGTGGTTTTCGTTAGCGTATGATTTCAATTTCAACCATTGTTGGAAGAAGAGATATTGGGTTACACGGTGGTAAACAAGTTTGTCAGCTAATTTCTCACGGTAGCTTTCAAGAGCAGAAGCTTTACGCGCACGAATATCTGCATCTGGCCACTCTGTCCAAGCCAAGTTATCAAAATGCTCTTTAATAGCCATATACTCTGCAAAAAGTTCAAGCCATGATTGGTTGTCTTGAGCAAATCTTTCGAAGTCTTTCACATCTCCAACTTCAAGGAAACGTTTGACTGCTTTTTCTAGAAGGGGACGACGTGCATAGTAAATTTTAGCGTAGTCAACTTCAGTTGGGTTGCTACCGAAGTCTACTCCCTCAAGATCACCTGCTTCTAATAAGCCTTGCTCTACCAAAATATCAAGATCGATAAAATGAGTGTTTCCAGCAAAGGCTGAGAAAGATTGATAAGGAGAATCTCCGTAGCTGGTTGTTCCTAAAGGAAGGATTTGCCAGTAACGTTGCTTTGTACGAACCAAGAAGTCAACGAAATCATAGGCGCTTTGACCAAATGATCCGATTCCGTAAGCTCCTGGAAGTGATGAGATGTGCATCAACACACCACTTTGACGTTTCTTCATAATAGCACCTCAAGTGTTTTTTTAATTAATTGTTCAAATTTGTGCGCAAACGTTTGCGCTATGTAAAGTATAACCCATTTCTAAAATAAATGCAAGCGTTTTTAAAAAACTTTTATGATTTATTTTTTATTGATAAACTTTTAAGTTACTATATTCTTATTTTTAAAATCCTTTCATTAAGCATCCCAATCATGCAATCGTTTCCCTTCAATTATTTTTGAATCGAAATTTGCATGATTTCCTATTTCTCTTCTATTATACAAACAATTTTAGGAATTAGCCAGCAACAAGCTTTTTAAAATTTTTTCAAAAAAACGCTTGCAACCGTTTTCTGTTTGTGCTATACTATGGTCATAAGGGAAAACGTTTGCGTTTCCTCGAAATTAAAATTTGTTATTCTTTAGGAGGAATACACTATGTCAACTAAATTCATGAAGAGCGCAGCTGTACTTGGTACTGCTACTCTTGCTAGCTTGCTTTTGGTAGCTTGCGGAAGCAAAACTGCTGATAAAGCGGCTGATTCTGGTTCATCTGAAGGTAAAGAACTTACTTTATACGTTGAAGACCAATATAAAGCATTTGCTGAATCAGCTGCACAAGCTTACGAAAAAGAAGCTGGAGTAAAAGTTACTATCAAAACAGGAGACCAAATGGGTGGTCTCGATAACCTTTCTCTAGATAACCAATCTGGTAAAGCTGCTGACGTTATGATGGCACCATACGACCGAGTAGGTAGCCTTGGTAAAGACGGACAACTTTCAGAAGTGAAATTGAGCGACGGTGCTAAAACAGATGATAAAACTAAATCTCTTGTAACAGCTGCTGACGGTAAAGTTTACGGTGCTCCTGCTGTTATCGAGTCACTTGTTTTGTACTATAATAAAGACTTGATTAAAGAAGCTCCAAAAACTTTTGCTGAATTAGAAGAACTTGCTAAAGATAGCAAATATGCCTTCGCTGGTGAAGATGGTAAAACAACTGCCTTCCTTGCTGACTGGACAAACTTCTACTATGCATACGGACTTCTTGCTGGTAACGGCGGTTACGTATTCGGCCAAAACGGTAAAGATCCTAAAGATATCGGACTTGCAAACGAAGGAGCTATCACTGCTATCAACTACGCTAAAACTTGGTACGAAAAATGGCCTAAAGGTATGCAAGATACAGAAGGAGCTCCAAACCTAATCCAAACTCAATTCCAAGAAGGTAAAACAGCTGCTATCATCGATGGTCCTTGGAAAGCTCAGGCCTTCAAAGATGCTAAAGTAAACTACAGTGTTGCGACTATCCCAACTCTTCCAAACGGTAAAAACTATGAAACATTCGGTGGTGGTAAAGCTTGGATCATCCCATCAAGTACTAAGAACCTTGAAGCTGCTCAAAAATTTGTAGACTTCCTTGTTTCAACTGAAGAACAAAAAACCTTCTACGATAAAACTAACGAAATCCCAGCTAACACTGAGGCTCGTTCATATGCTGAAGGTAAAAACGATGAGTTGACAACAGCTGTTATCAAACAGTTCCAAAACGCTCAACCAATGCCAAACATCCCTCAAATGTCAGCTGTTTGGGACCCAGCTAAAACAATGCTATTTGAAGCTGTAAGTGGTAAGAAAGATGCTAAGACAGCTGCAAACGATGCTGTAACATTGATCAAAGAAACAATCAAACAAAAATTTGGTGAATAAAAAATTTGTTCAAGGGGGGTGGAATTCAAATCCCCCTTTGAATTTATCAATAGAAAACATATATAGTTTAGGTTTTAATTAGAAACCAGTATCCTATGAAAGGAGTTATTATGGAAAAGCAACAACCTAGTAAAGCAGCACTGCTGTCTCTCATTCCTGGGTTAGGACAGATTTACAACAAACAAAAGGCAAAAGGTTTTATCTTCCTTGGTGTAACCATCGTATTTGTCCTTTATTTCCTAGCACTTGCAGCCCCTGAATTGAGCAACCTCATTACTCTTGGTGACAAGCCAGGTCGTGATAATTCCCTCTTCATGCTGATTCGTGGTGCCTTCCATTTAATCTTTGTAGTCGTTTATGTACTCTTTTATTTCTCAAATATTAAAGATGCACATACTATCGCAAAACGTATTAATAATGGAATTCCAGTACCACTTACGCTAAAAGATATGATCAAAGGAATCTATGAAAATGGCTTCCCTTATCTCTTGATTATTCCGTCTTATATTGCCATGACCTTTGCAATCATCTTCCCCGTTGTCGTAACCTTGATGATTGCCTTCACAAACTATGACTTCCAACATTTACCACCAAATAAATTGTTGGACTGGGTTGGATTGACAAACTTCACAAACATCTGGAGCTTGAGTACCTTTCGTTCAGCCTTTGGTTCCGTTCTTTCTTGGACCATTATCTGGGCTTTGTCTGCTTCTACTTTGCAGATTGTTATTGGTATTTTCACTGCTATCATTGCGAACCAACCATTTATCAAGGGTAAACGTATCTTTGGTGTTATCTTCCTTCTTCCTTGGGCAGTACCAGCCTTTATCACTATCTTGACTTTCTCAAATATGTTCAACGATAGTGTTGGTGCTATCAATACTCAAGTAATCCCTCTCTTTGCTAAGGTTCTTCCATTCCTCGATGGAGCACTAATCCCTTGGAAAACAAACCCTACTTGGACTAAGGTTGCCTTGATTATGATGCAAGGATGGCTTGGCTTCCCTTATATTTATGTCTTGACACTCGGTATCCTACAATCTATTCCAAATGACTTGTACGAAGCAGCTTACATTGACGGTGCAAATGCTTGGCAAAAATTCCGCAACATCACTTTCCCAATGATCTTGGCCGTTGCGGCACCTACTTTGATCAGCCAATACACCTTCAACTTTAACAACTTCTCTATTATGTACCTCTTCAATGGCGGAGGTCCTGGTAGTGTAGGTGGTGGAGCTGGTTCAACCGATATCTTGATCTCATGGATTTATCGTTTGACAACTGGTACAGCTCCTCAATACTCTATGGCTGCTGCCGTTACATTGATTATTTCAATCATCGTCATCTCTATTTCTATGATTGCATTCAAGAAACTACACGCATTTGATATGGAGGACGTCTAAGATGAATAACTCAATTAAACTCAAACGTAGACTGACTCAAAGCCTTACTTACCTCTACTTGATTGGTCTTTCAATCGTTATTATCTATCCTCTTTTAATTACGATTATGTCTGCCTTCAAGTCTGGTAACGTCGTAGCCTTTAAACTCGACAGCAATGTCAACTTTAGTTTTGACAACTTCAAAGGACTCTTCACTGAAACCTTGTACGGAACATGGTACCTCAACACTTTGATCATCGCTTTGATCACTATGGTCGTTCAAACAAGTATTATCGTCCTTGCTGGTTATGCCTACAGTCGTTACAATTTCTTTGCTCGTAAACAAAGTTTGGTCTTCTTCTTGATCATCCAAATGGTTCCAACAATGGCCGCTTTGACTGCCTTCTTCGTTATGGCCCTCATGTTGAACGCCCTCAACCATAGCTGGTTCCTCATCTTCCTTTACGTCGGTGGTGGTATCCCGATGAATGCTTGGTTGATGAAAGGTTACTTTGACACCGTGCCAATGTCTCTTGATGAGTCTGCAAAACTTGATGGTGCAGGACACTTCCGCCGCTTCTGGCAAATCGTTCTCCCTCTTGTTCGCCCAATGGTTGCAGTACAAGCACTCTGGGCCTTCATGGGACCTTTCGGAGACTATATCCTCTCTAGTTTCTTGCTTCGTGAAAAAGAATACTTTACAGTTGCCGTTGGTCTACAAACCTTCGTTAACAATGCGAAGAACTTGAAGATCGCCTACTTCTCAGCAGGTGCTATCCTCATCGCTCTTCCAATCTGTACACTTTTCTTCTTCTTGCAAAAGAACTTCGTTTCAGGACTTACAAGCGGTGGCGACAAGGGGTAATATACCCTCGCCACCCTTTTTCATTTTGAACTTGTACATCGATTGTCTGGTGAGAAAGAAGAGCTTGCAGAGATTACCTTGTTAGTTAGTGGACGAATCCTAACAAACATTCACTTTTACCAAGGATTCTACTATCCCCGCTTGAAATAAAAAACATTTCTCTATATAATACTCGATAATACTCGTATAGAAAAATGTCTATAGAAAGAGATTTATGTTACCATATCCATTTTCTTATTTTAATAGTATTTGGGGATTCCGTAAGCCCCTATCTCATCGTTTCGGCCTAAATTGGTTTCAACTGATTTTTACCAGTATTTTCTTGATTAGCTTGTCGATGGTGCCAATTGCTATTCAGAACAGTTCTCAGGAAACCTATCCTTTGGAAACCTTTATTGATGATGTCTACGCACCTTTGACGGATAGTGTGGTTCAAGATTTGGCTACCAATGCCCAGATTGTCAATGGTAAACTAAGTTATACGGGGACAACTCCCCATCAAGCTTCTGTACAAATCGGCGCTACTGCTCCTTCAAGTTTCCCTGAAGAATTACTTCTTAGCTTTGAACCCGAGCAACTCGTCATCAGTAAGCAAGGAAAAGAGTTAACCAGTATCCGCTATCACGCTATTACAACTGAGAGCTTCCAAAACAAGGAAAGCTTGACTCAGGCTATTTCCAAAGACTGGTATCAACAGAATCGTGTCTATATTAGCCTCTTTCTGGTCTTAGGCGCCAGCTTCCTCTTTGGACTTAATTTTTTCATTGTCGCTTTAGGCGCTAGCCTTTTGCTCTACTTTACGAAAAAATCACGTCTCTTCTCATTTAAGACCTACAAAGAGTGTTATCATTTTATTTTGAACTGTTTAGGTTTACCAACTTTCATTACCTTGATTCTAGGTCTCTTGGGTCAAAATATGGCGACTTTGATTACTGTTCAAAACATTTTATTTGTTCTATACCTGGTCACTATCTTTTACAAGACTCATTATCGTGATCCAGACTACCAAAAGTAGGAGATTATTATGCCTGTTACGATTAAAGACGTGGCCAAGGCTGCAGGGGTTTCTCCCTCAACCGTAACCCGTGTTATTCAAAACAAATCTACGATTAGTGACGAGACTAAAAAACGAGTTCGAAAGGCAATGAAAGAACTCAATTATCATCCTAATCTTAATGCTCGAAGTCTCGTTAGCAGTTATACACAAGTTATTGGCTTGGTTCTTCCAGATGATTCAGACGTTTTCTACCAAAACCCTTTCTTCCCTTCTGTTTTTAGGGGGATTGCACAGGTTGCCTCAGAGAATCACTATGCCATTCAGATTGCGACCGGTAAGGACGAAAAAGAGCGTTTAAACGCTATTTCACAAATGGTCTACGGAAAACGTGTGGACGGGCTTATTTTCTTGTATGCTCAAGAAAATGACCCCTTGGTACAACTAGTTGTCGATGAGCAATTTCCCTTCCTCATTCTTGGAAAATCACTTTCCCCTTTTATTCCGCTTGTTGACAATGATAATATTCAAGCTGGATTTGATGCGACCGAATATTTCATCAAAAAAGGATGTAGTCGAATTGCTTTCATTGGTGGTACCAAGAAACTCTTTGTTACTCAAGACCGTCTGACAGGTTACGAGCAAGCTCTTCAAGAACATCATCTAGCTCTTGATAGCCACCGTACCTTCTTTGCCGACGAGTTCCTAGAAGAAAAGGGCTATAACTTTAGTAAACAACTTTTTAAACATGACCCTCAGACCGATGCAATTATCACAACAGATAGTCTCTTAGCTGAAGGTGTCTGTAACTACCTCAACGAACATCAGCTTGATGTTCCAGTCCTCAGCTTTGACTCAGTAAATCCAAGATTGAATCTAGCTGCCTATGTTGATATCAATAGCCTTGCTCTTGGCCGAACTTCATTTGAAACCATTCTTCAAATCATCAATGATGTCAAAGAAAATCGTCAAATCTGCTATAGACAAGTGATTGCGCACAAAATCGTTGAAAAATAAAAAACCAACTCTCTATTTTGAGTTGGTTTTTTTGTATACTATTTACCTGAACAACTAGTTTTCAACTTCGACAAATCGTCCTAGAATATGGACATTCTCTGAGACAGATACAAAGGCTGTCGGATCAACTTGTTTCATGATTAGTTTAAAATCATTAAACTCTGCACGAGTGATAACCGTTATCAAAACTGCCTTACGCTCGTGGTTATAAGTCCCTTCAGCATCATGAATCATAGTCGCACCACGGTGCAATTTGTTATGGATTTTCTCAATGACTGCATCTGGATTACTAGTGACAATCATGGCCTGCATGCGTTTTTGTTTGGTGAAAACTGCATCTGTTACACGACTTGAGACAAAGATAGTAATCATAGAATAGAGAGCATATTTCCAACCAAAGGTCAATCCTGCAATCAGCATAATTGTACCGTTCACTAAGAAGGAGATACTACCGACGTTTCGACCTGTTTTCTTACGAATGGTCAGGCTGACAATATCTGTTCCACCGCTGGAGATATTATGGCGTAGAGCAAAGCCAATTCCCAATCCCATAACGACACCCCCAAACAGGGCATTGATGATAGGATCTTCTGTCAAGACCACCACTGGCACAAACTGGATAAAGAGCGAGCTCATGGATACCGTGATAAAAGTAAAAATCGTAAACTTATGGCCAATCTGTCGCCAAGCTAAAATCATGAGCGGAACATTGATACAATAGAAAGCGACAGAGATTGGGATGTGGAAATGAAACCAGTAGTTACTAAGGCTTGAGATAATCTGTGCTAAACCTGTTGCACCACTTGAATAAACGTGTCCTGGTTGGAAAAAGAAATTGACAGCTACAGCTGATAAAAAACCATATACCAGAGAAGCTGAGATTTTTTCATCGTATTTTTCTTTAGAAATTCCTTGTAAGACACGTAAGATTTTTACGCGATGAGCAAAGCGACGCAAATAATAGTGCCACTTCTTAGTTTGTTTCGTTTGTTTCATCTTGTTCTACTTGTAGATTGAGTTCTTCTAGTTGTTTAAGAGCTACTGTTGATGGCGCCTGCGTCATCGGATCAGTCGCTTTGTTGTTCTTCGGAAAGGCAATGACTTCACGAATATTTTCTTCTCCTGCTAAGAGCATTACAAAACGGTCAAGTCCGATAGCCAAGCCCCCGTGTGGTGGGAATCCATAGTCCATCGCTTCCAAAAGGAAACCAAATTGGTCATTGGCTTCTTCAGCCGAGAAGCCAAGAGCCTTGAACATACGTTCTTGAAGGTCTTTTTGATTGATACGAAGGCTACCACCACCAAGTTCATAACCGTTCAAGACGATGTCATAGGCAATAGCACGAACCTTAGCCAAATTCCCTTCGAGTTCATGAGCAGTCTCTGCCTGAGGAAGCGTAAATGGATGGTGGGCGCTCATATAACGTCCTTCTTCTTCAGACCATTCAAACATTGGCCAGTCAACAACCCAGAGGAAGTTAAATTTATCGTTATCAATCAAGCCAAGTTCTTTGGCAATACGTCCACGAAGGGCACCAAGTGTTGCATTAGCTACCTCAAGCGTATCAGCCACAAAGAGAACCAAGTCTTTATCTTCAAGACCAAGTGCACTTGCCAAATCGCCTTGAATGGCAGTCAAGAACTTAGCAACTGGTCCGTTCAATTCTCCATCAACAACCTTAACCCAAGCAAGACCCTTAGCGCCATACTGCTTGGCTACTTCTGTCATCTTGTCGATGTCTTTACGTGAGTAGTTATCTGCAGCTCCTTTGACGACGATGGCTTTAACAGCAGGAGCTTCTGAAAAGACTTTGAAGTCTACTCCCTTGACAACTTCTGTCAAGTCCTGAAGCAACATCTCAAAACGAGTATCAGGCTTGTCAGAGCCATAAAGAGCCATCGCGTCATCGTACTTCATACGAGGGAATGGCAGTGTTACTTCGATTCCTTTGGTTTCCTTCATCACGCGCGCAATCAATCCTTCTGTGATATCTTGGATTTCTTGCTCAGTCAGGAATGAAGTTTCCAAGTCGACCTGGGTAAATTCAGGCTGGCGGTCACCACGCAAGTCTTCATCACGGAAACATTTGACGATTTGGTAGTAACGGTCAAATCCCGCATTCATCAGCAACTGTTTTGTAATCTGCGGACTTTGAGGAAGTGCGTAAAAATGCCCTTTATTGACACGAGAAGGCACCAAATAGTCACGCGCTCCTTCTGGTGTTGATTTAGAAAGGAATGGCGTTTCCACATCGATAAATTCCAACTCATCCAAGTAGTTGCGGATAGAATGTGTTACTTTGGCACGAAGTTTAAGGTTTTCCAACATCTCTGGACGACGAAGATCAAGGTAACGGTAACGTAGACGCGTATCATCGTTTGCTTCAATGCCATCCTTGATTTCAAATGGTGTTGTCTTAGCTGTATTGAGTACAGCAAGAGCTGTTACATTCAGTTCAACCGCTCCAGTCGCCAACTTGTCATTTGCTTGCTCACGTGCAGCAACTTGACCAGTCACCTCGATGACATATTCACTACGAAGGCTCTCAGCTGTTGCCATCACCTCTGCTGATACTTTTTCAGGGTTGATAACCAACTGCATAATCCCTTCACGGTCACGAAGGTCGATAAAGATCAAGCCACCCAGGTCACGACGACGGGCAACCCAACCCTTCAAGGTAATTTCTTGTCCGATGTGTTCCTCACGAACACGACCAGCATACATACTGCGTTTCATTTCTTCTCTCCTCTTGTATTCTGTTACTATTTTACCATAAAAGCGCAGGCTCTTCATGAAAATCATCAGAAAAGTTGAGAGTTTCCTGCGATAAATGAAAAAATCCAGCAAAGTCTTTCGCTGGATTTGGTATTTCTTTATTTTTTTCGCTTTTCAGCAATCTCCCCTGCCTTTTTAGGGAGAACAATCTCCGTTGCATAGGCTGTCGCAAATCGCATAATACCTGCAATTGGTGCAAAGATAACTGCTAGATGATTATAAAAGAAATCCCCTTTAAAAGCATAGGCAAGCGCTCCAATAATAAGGAAGAGAACAACTGCCTGAATCACTGCTAATAATATCACTCGTTTCATGACTTCCTCCTGAGTCTATTATAGCATGATAATCATTAAAAATCCGATTAAATTATTCAAGGCATGTAGAGCTATACTATAGGCCAGACCACCCTTGCTGATGTAAGCCAGTCCCAAACTAAAGCCGAGTGAAGCATAGACCAGGAACTGTTGAGGAGTCCCAGGGAAATGAACAAGTGCAAAAATGATGGTGCTTACAAGAAGAAAGAGAACTGTCTGCTTGACGTTATCTTGTTGAGGAAAGACATAGCGAGCTAACATTCCTCTAAAGGTCAATTCTTCTGTAAGAGGCGCAAAGACCACTATCATAAAGAAAGAGAAAAGAGGTTGATTATGAGTCATTTGTTCTAACATCTGTTGATTGACTGATGGATCATTTGGTAAGAAATTTTGTGCTGCTATGACAAGAACCAATACCAAGGCAGGCAACCAGATGTATTTGTTAAGGGCTGTTTTTTCAATCGTAACGGTTCCTGTCTTATACCACTTGTAAGTAACGAAGGTGAAAATTCCTGCCAATAAGACATAAATTGGGACAGCAACATATTCAGGCGCACCCATTTTCATAGCCACTAAACCTACGCCCTGAATAAAACTATAGACCATAATAAATGATAAGAAAGTAAGGCTATACCAACCAATATTTTTAAGTGTTTTCATAAGATTCTCCTATTTGAAATAACGTTTTGTTTTACGCAACTGTGCAACATTCGTGTACATATGGATGACAACTGCTACGAGTAGAGCAACTAACTGTACTTGACCTAATACTACAGATAGAACTACTAAGACAACGTAGATCCCAGGAATGAGGAGTTGATTAACCTTGAACAAGATCAAGTAAGCTTCTTCCATTTCAGCCTGTTTTTCTCCCTCATCATAAGTGTCAAGGTAGTCTAAAACTTCCTTAGGAGTCGCCATAATAGAAAGTTTGTAGTTACGAATCTTGCTGGTGATTTTGAGGCAGTAAACACCCGACCAGATACCTAAAACTATCAAAAGTAAGAATGTTGCTGATGGTCCTAAACCTCCCAAATCTAAAAGTAGGCAGGATAGCATACTAATTTGGCAAACATTCCAAGCTACTGTACCATAATCTAAGAAACGATACATGGCAAGATAGTCTTGTTCGTTTTCTTCGTCCTCCTCTTCTCTTTGATAACTCTGATAGGCCTGATGGCTTTTTCTAGTGAAATAAAAAGTTAGAATCACCGTAAGCATCCCTAAACCAAGAAAGAATGATTTCAATGCAACGACTACTTGAGCTTGAGTGATGCCTAAAGGATTAAGATCAAGGAAACCAGCAAATATTCCTAATAAAGCACTTGCAAGAAAAATCTTCAGTGCAAAAATGATATGTTTCTTTTCCATATTTCAACCTCTTTCTAAAACAAGCCAGACAACCATTGACCAAAGGCTTTACCTGATTCAAAAATAGCTGTCAGGCCATCTGCTCCAAGCGTTACCAAAAGCAAACAAACAACAAGTACGAGAACAGCTTGGTTTCTTGCTTTCTTCGCTCCATATCCCAAGGGTTCATTGCCAAGCCAACCTGCTAGATAAGCATAGGCTGTAACTGTTATAATCCCAATCTCCGTCGAAGAGAGAAACAAGAAGACTGTCACCAAACGAACAATGTCGGCTTGAATGTTAAAATAATTTCCTAAACCTGCACAAACACCGGCAAGTTCTTTGTTCTCAGTATCGACTTGAAAACCCGCTAAAAACTCTTTCATAACTTTTCTCCTTTTACGATTTCTTTAAACTTTATCTTTCTCTCTACCCATCTAAAGACTAATAGTAAAACTATGTTAATCCAGAAGAGATATTTACTTTCGACGATAGAAAACCAACCAAATAGGCTTCCAATCATAGCCAAAAGATTTACGATAAACACAACTATAGATAGATAATAAATCACTTTATACTTGTTCATCACTCATCCTCCTCTAAGCGAAAGACTGACTCGACTGGCTCATTGAATATCTGAGCAATCTTCAGGGCAATGACGATGGATGGGGTATACTCATCTCGCTCAAGCAAGCTGATGGTTTGCCTGGACACGCCAGCTAGTTTGGCCAGCTCTGTTTGATTCAGGCCATCGCGAGCCCGAAGCTCTTTTAGACGATTTTTTAGCATGTCTTTTTTCTCCTTTGTTCTTATCTTGATTTCATTGTAACACATCTTTTTATTTTTGACAAGCATATTTGTCAAAAAAGTTTAAGATTTTTGTCATTTTGTAAAAGAAAACGGTCAGGAATGGTATCCTGACCGTATTTTTTTATAGTTGATAAAAAATTGCTTACTCAGCTGATGGAGCGTTTTGATTTTCTTTCAGCTGGTTTTTATCATCCTTCTTGTAATCTCTTCTGACGATATAAAGCGTTGTTAGACTGATGAGAGTCAATACAGCACCTGTAAACCTTCCTTTTTGGGAGAAGACAAATTCTACTTTGTGTTGTCCGGAAGTAATCGGGAAGGAAATAAAGCTGTTCCATGCTTTTGTCACAGGGACATCCTTGCCATCTACTTTCACCTTCCAACCCTCACTATAAGGGATAGAGGTCATCATGTATTTACTGTCATCAGTAATATTCACTGAACCGACGATATGAGTATTCGAGAATTTCTCAACTTGTAGACCTTGTTCCTTCCGTTTTTCTAAAGCACTTTGAATTTGACTGATTTCTGCACGATAAACACCTGCATTTGAAAGGTCAACCTTATCTGTTTTAAAGCGGAACTCAAGCACAGATTCTTGATTCTCCGCCTTGTCTGCAATTTGCCAGAGTTGACGTTGCGTATTTCTCTTAGAATGAGTAAACCACTTGCCGTTCAGAAGGACGGAATAATCTTTCTCTGTATTTAGACCTGCAGGTACGAAGAAGTAATAAGTCAAGTCTGTTCGCGGAGTAATTCGGTAGCGAACCACTGCATCCTTAGAAGAGTCCACCCGCTTGTAAATTGCGGTTCCTTTTTCTTTGTCGACATTTTCCTCAGTAAGATTTTCTGTTTCGACATCTCCATAGGCTAGGGGCTTGAAATAATCGAGATAATTTTCTTCGTCTTTTTTCGCACCTTCCATAGAGTTGAGAATGATATTTTGATTTTGAATAGCGTTGTTTTTACCGAAGTTGATATTTCTTACCAAATCATTTGTTCCATAAGCTAATGGGAAAGAATTTGGGTTTTCGTACACAATATAACGCTCATCTTCATATACCTTACGCGTGAAATAACGTTGCATATCAAAACGACTTGCAAAACGAGTGAAATACATTCTCTCAGGATGAGCTTCTTTCTCTGTAGGATCCAGATCCTTGACATCCATATAGTAGCGAACACCGTATAGGGCATCGGTTAACAGGGTCCCATTTTCATACTCTGTCGCCGCATTAATCCCTTGATCACCCATGTAGGCGAATTGATCCATGGTCGTACGCTCTAAGCTAGAACTAAAGGTACTTAAACCTGGGTAGGAAACAAGCGATGGCACTGTTTTTGAATAGGCAAAGGTGGAGGCGATTCGATAGAATGGTTGGTCTGCTTGTTTCTGAACATCATCTGTCACTTGTTTTACAGATACCGTTGCATCTACAAACTTATCTACATCCGCATACCCAAAGGTTGCTTGAGATAGATAAGCGTTGCAACCCAACTCAAAGATTGTTAGGGTAGATAAGGCAAGAATGGCTAATCTTGTCATTCTTGAGCGCAGTAAGAAGATAACCGCCAAGTAAACCAACAAGGTTAATACAACCTGAGATAAGAGATAACCTGTTTGGAGAAGAATGCCTAAAAGAAGGACGACAGCCCCAGCTATCAATAGCACCATTTTTTTCACTTTAGGATCTTTACGAGAACGACTCCAATAGAGATAAGAGCAAGCTGCAGTGATAGCTAATAGTAAAATCCAAAATACAATAACATTCTTTGTTAGAAATTGAGTCAATGCTTCTGGCTGTGTTTTTGGAAGATAGGTGAATTTCTTTGTATAGAGATAAATTGCTGATAAAACTAGTAACACAGCTGAAAGCAACTTCCCTCTGCGAGAAATTTCTACTTGTCCCTTAACTACCTGATAGGCTAAAACGAGCATAAAGAAAGAGAAAAGCCATGAGAAACGGAAGAAGAATCCAGCTGGATTTTGCCCCATATGCCAGATTTTACTTACAAATTCATTGACAAAGGAAATGAAGAAGACAAGGGTGACCGCACCTGCAGCCCAACGTTTTTCCTTGGCTACCTGTTTCGATGTGAAGTAAAGGATAAAACCTAAAAATCCTAAAGCACCGATGTAGATATTTGGAAGATTCGGCCCAGCTGACCAGCCTGAAGCAGTATCAAAGCCACCGATAGCCAACTTCGATAAGATATCTACGGGATTGATCTGAAAGGCGAAGGAGAACTTCATGGCATCTCCAACCTGCCCCTTACTCTCAAGGAGATTATAAAAGACCGGCACAATCAATACCGAAGCCGTAGCGACTCCAATGACAGAAAAGGCAAATGTTTTTACCAGAGGACTCAAGAAGTATTTCAGCTTCTGTTTCAGAGTTCCCTGAATAGAGAGGCGTGGTGAACTATAATAGCAAGAGTATAGGACGATAAAAATCGAAATCATATAGCCCATATAGAACTGTAGAAAGACTGTTAGCCCTAGAATAAAAGCGTAACGATAGGGTCTTCCACCATCCAAGAGCTCTTCCAGATAAACGATGACGAGCGGTAACATAATCATCGCGTCATAGAAAATAACGTTCATCTGATAGGAAACGAGCATCCCCGAAAGAGCATAGGCTGTTGAAAATAAGGGTACTAACCACAAACGTGACTCTGCTCCCTTATAACGCTTGATAAGGAAGTGAGAGAAAGAAAGGCCGATGGCTCCATATCTGAGCCAAATAGTCAGAAATACTGCTAAACCATAGTGTTTGAAAGGGATAAGAATATAAAAAATATTAAAAGGGCTCATCAAGTAATAGCCTAAAACCCCTATCATGTCTCCACCGAGCGATTTGGTAAAGGAATAAGTCAGGCTACTCAAATCACCTGTAAGTACCGCATTTTTAAGCAAGCCAAAAAAGCTGATATACTGCTGACCAAAGTCAACTGCCATCAGACTTTTGTTCCCAAAGGGATAGCTACCCATAAAGAACCAAACAACCAACATGATGGTCATCGGTAGTAAGGCACTCATCGTATAAAGCAAGGCTTTAGGGTGTTTTCCCTTCAACTCTTGCAATTGCATTAACCACTTATTCATGATTGATTTCTCCTATGTCATCTTAACCAATCTTGTCTTTTTCAGCTTGGTCAATATTACTTTTCGCAATAATAAAGTGAGGACGTTGCTTCACCTCGTAGTAAATCTTCCCGATATACTCTCCAAGCACACCGATGAAAATCAGTTGCACACTGCTAAACAAGATAATCGCCGCTATTGTCGTGAAATAACCACTCGTATAGTCGGAAGAGAAGATAAATTTACAAAATTCATAAACAATATAGAGAAGAGACAGAGCCATACTGACAAATCCAAATTGAATACAAATTCTAAGAGGGCGATCATTAAATGAGATAATCCCCTGGAAAGCATAGTTCATAGACTTCTTAAAGCCGAATTTGCTTTTTCCTGCTTTACGAACTTCGTTTTTATAAGGGATAACCTTCTCTTTAAAACCGATCCACTCATAAAGCCCTTTGTTAAATCGGTTGTACTCAGGCAGCGAAACAAACACATCCACAGCTCTCTTGCTGAGAAGTCGTAATTCAGATTTCCCGTCTGTCAATTTGACGTCCATAGAGTGGTTTGAGAATTTATAAAAACTACGAGCAAAGAAGCTTCCTACAAATGACTCCCCTTCTCGAGTTCTCTGACCGCTGACAATGTCATATCCTTCTTTATAAGCTTCTACAAAGAGAGGGATAAGGTAGGGCGGATGTTGCAAATCACCATCCATCACCATAACTGCATCACCAGTCGCATACTTAAAACCAGCAAGAATTCCACTCTCGCGTCCAAAGTTTCTACTAAAGCTGATATACTTGACCCGTGGGTTTTCATTGGCAATAGCATCGATTAATTCTAGTGTGCTATCGCTACTGCCGTCATCCACATAGAGAATTTCGTAGTCAGATAGTTCTTCCGATAAAATCATACTCTCTAACTGCTCAGAGATGGCTTTATGTGTTTGAGCGAGAACTAATTCTTCATTTAAAAGAGTGATAAGAATTGATAGTTTCATCTAAATACTCCATAATATCTACTTTTTTAAAAAAGGGAGAGAGCCATGCTCTCCCCTATCTAAAGAAACTCAACTATTACTTATTAGAATATTTACGTTTCAATACAACTGTGCCTGATAAGATGACGATTCCTGCAAATACCAAGCCAGTTCCTACGGCTTCTCCAGTTTTAGGAAGTTTTGGTTTTTCCTCTGTAGTCGTCGTTCCTGGAACATCTGGTTTTGAGGTTGTAGTTGTCGTTGTCGAAGTTGTGGTTGAAGCGGTCGTTGGCCCTTCTGTTGTTGTAGTCGAAGTAGTCGTTGGTGCTTCTGTCGTTGTAGTTGAAGTAGTCGTTGGCGCTTCGGTTGTTGTTGTAGTCGAAGTAGTCGTTGGTGCTTCTGTCGTTGTAGTTGAAGTAGTCGTTGGCCCTTCTGTTGTTGTAGTGGTCGAAGTGGTCGTTGACTCTTCGGTTGTTGTGGTGGTCGAAGTGGTCGTTGACTCTTCGGTTGTTGTGGTGGTCGAAGTGGTCGTTGACTCTTCGGTTGTTGTGGTGGTCGAAGTGGTCGTTGGCGCTTCTGTCGTCGTTGTTGTAGTCGTCGTTGGCGCTTCGGTTGTTGTGGTGGTGGTTGTAGTTGTGGTGGTTGTCTTATCTCCACTACCCTCACCTGAAGCTGTTTCTAAACGCGTCAATGCACTGACTGAACGAGATTTTTGGAAGTTGCTTGCTGACCATTCCAAAACATTGGCAACTTTAGTACCTTCTGGAAGTGGTGAAGTCAATTCTGTTGTGTACTCAATGTACATTGCCCAGTTCCAGTTATCACCAAAGTTAATGGTGAATCCTGTGATTTTACCATCTGCATTTCGAGTAAATTCAGCTTTTTTGCTAAAGTTATCGATTGGTTCTAGTTTAAGAAGTGCTGCTTCATTTGGAATTTTCTCTGGTTGCGTTGCATAACGAACTGCACGGAAAGAGCTTTCCACCAAGACTTGTCCACTATCGCTAAAGTCATCTTTAATGACCATGTTGTTCAATTTGTCCTGAACAGCATTCAAAACAATACGCCACTTGATTCGGTTAGGATTTTCTGAATCTTGGTAACCATATTTCATTTCATAGTCACCAGCTTCACCGTCTGTTTTATTGTAATTAAGTGTATAGTTTTCTGTACCGAATTGGAATGTATATTTACCTGTTTCTGGTAAGTTCGTTACGTTTGGACGAACAGAATATTTTAAAGACATTACCTTATCTTTGTAATTCTTAGAGAAATAATCTGTAAAAGTAATCGTTACTTTTTGAGTACTTGGATCTGTCACTGCATTTCCAATCACTTCACCACTACTATGTGTAATTGGGAACTCTAGTTTCGTAATCAAACCCAACTCTTTAGGAAGGTCAAGCACCAGTATATCGCCTTCGTTAATTTGTTGAGTGTCAGGGAAAGAAATGGTATTGGTCGCTTCCAAAACTTTACCTGTACTGATTTGAGTTTCATCTGTCAGTGGTTGACCATCAACAGTGATTGTTGTTTTATTTGTATAGTCTGTAACATTAGCCGCAAATACTGTCGTCAGTACTGTCAAAGATAACACAATTACACCTAAAAAGGCAAACATACGTATCGCGTTCTTTTTAAAATGATTCATGGTTAACTCCTTTTTATTAATCAAATATATCATAGCATTTTTTGAATTCGTTTACAAGTGATTTTATAATATTCCACTTGTCCTTCCAAAAACGTTCAGTTTTTCTCATCCTTTTATACAAAAAGAGACCTCAATAGTCGTCTTTTTAATATAAAGTAAAAAAACCAGGAATAAATTCCTGGTTCATTATATAACTATTAAAAGCCTAGTTTTTTAAAGATTTCTGAGTAATTTTGACTGATAGCATCAAGCGAAACTTCTACTTCTTCTCGAGTTTGATTGTTCTTAACTTTCACTTGTCCGCTTTCAACTTCGCTCTCTCCGAGAGTGATAAGAGTTTTAGCCGCAAAGACATCGGCTGACTTAAATTGAGCTTTTAGCTTGCGGTTGAGGTAATCACGTTCTGCTTTGAAACCTTGCTGACGAAGAGCTTGTACCAATTCCAAGGCCTTGAGATTAGCTCCCTCCCCTAGAACCGCAATATAGACATCTAGAGCGTTTTCGATAGGGAGAGCTACACCTTGCTTTTCAAGGATGAGAAGCAGGCGCTCGACACCAAGTCCAAAACCAAATCCAGCAGTTTCAGGACCACCGAAGTAGGCAACTAAGCCATCGTAGCGACCACCTGCACAGACTGTCAAATCATTGCCCTCGATTTCTGTGATAAACTCAAAAATCGTATGGTTGTAATAGTCCAGACCACGTACCATATTGGTATCGATGATGTAGTCTACTCCAAGGCTTTCCAACATCTGACGAACAGCATCAAAGTGAGCTTGGCTTTCTTCATCTAGGTAATCCAAGATAGATGGTGCATTCTCCACTACCACCTTGTCTTCTTTTTCCTTCGAGTCCAAAACACGAAGAGGATTTTCCTCCAAACGACGCTGACTATCCTTAGACAAACTATCTTTGAGTGGTGTTAAGTAATCAATCAAGGCTTGACGATAGGCCGTACGGCTTTCAGGATTTCCAAGAGTGTTGAGGTGTAGTTTGACACCTTGAATCCCGATTGCTTTCAAAAAGTGGGCTGCCATCGCAATTGTTTCTACATCGGTAGCAGGATTACTAGAGCCAAAGCACTCCACACCAATCTGGTGGAATTGGCGCAATCGACCTGCTTGTGGACGCTCATAGCGGAACATTGGGCCCATGTAGTAGAACTTGCTTGGTTTTTGAACTTCTGGTGCGAAGAGTTTATTTTCCACATAAGAACGGACAACTGGCGCAGTCCCTTCTGGACGTAGAGTGATATGACGGTCGCCCTTGTCGTAAAAATCGTACATTTCCTTTGTTACGATATCAGTTGTGTCCCCAACGGAACGACTGATGACTTCGTAATGCTCAAAAATAGGGGTACGTACTTCTGCATAGTTGTAGCGTTTGAAAATTTCACGCGCAAAGCCTTCAACGTACTGCCATTTGGCAGACTCTGCAGGTAAAATGTCCTGCGTTCCTTTTGGTTTTTGTAATTTCATAGAGAATCCTCTTTCTAACTTAATAGTCCTATTTTACCATAAATGAAGGGATTGGGACAGTATGAAGAAAGCATGGATTTAAAGATTATTTTTGAGATTGAGACTTGTCAGAAGAATAGCTAACAAAGAAAGACCTACAAAAAGCATCCAAGTCAACTGCATATTCCATACTGCCACCAGTGAAAAACAGGCCGTCCCCACTGGTATAGATAGAGTAAACAACAAACCTAAAAAATTACTGGTACGAGAGAGAACCTCTGGAGCAAGATTTTTCATAAGCAGAGCACTAATCTTTGGAGAGATTTTACCAGAGACGTACATGGTAAAAAAGACGAAAAACATCCCGAGCAAGACTTGGTTTAACAAATTAGATAGACCAACTAGACTGGCTCCTAATGTAACCCACATCATCAATCTAGGCAGAGATTGCTTCCCAAAATAATCATTGCCCGTAAGACTACTGATGATAACCGCTAATAAGGTAATCAATTGTAAGATAAACAAGGCATCCTTGTAGGAAAAATCCAGTAAGGAATGATTTAAAAGGAAGATGTTATAGATACCACCTAAAGCACCTCCCAAAGCATTGATAAGTAAGATAGCAAAGAGCATAAATCCAAAGTTTTTCTGTCCACTTTGAAGAAAAACGAGACGTAGGTTTCGGTAAATCGTTAAAAACTGATCTTTGATAGAAAGCTTCTCATTTTTCATTGATTTACTATCAGCAAATGGAGTTGATAAGCTTAATTCAGCCCTTCCTAAAAAGAGAATGAGAGCTGACACTAGGAAAAATATGGCATTGATTCCAGCTACGAGCGAAAAGTTCTGTGTCGACACCCCTAATAGCCAAACTCCGAAAGCCTGCCCGCCAATCGCAGAGATGTAGGTAATAAACTGCGAAAAGGAATAGGCCTCCATCAAATCTGACTCTGCTACTTTTTCTTTAACGAGAGGCATTCGCAATCCACCAGCAAAATCACTGGCTACATCACTAATGACATTGATGAGGCAAAGGGTCGAAAAGGCAAAGAAACTAGCTTGCTGAACAACTAGGGCTGCTAGAAAAAATAAAACCGCCTGAAATAAACCGACATAGGTCATCCATTTGACCTTGTCCTTGGTATAATCTGCCCGAATTCCAACAAAAACTGTAAAAAGAGTTGGAAGCATCATCACAACATTAGCCACGGCAACGGCAACAGAAGCCTCTGGTAAAGTCGAGGCATAGACCACAAATACTAAATTAAAAATTGAAGCTCCAAAAGCATTGAAAAATCGTGATAAACTCAAGATTCGATAAGCTTGATTTCTTAGTAATAGTTTCATATAGATTCCTTTCTCACATACTACTTTTATGGTAGTTCTAGTATAGCATCAAGAATCCTTTGGGAAAAATTTTTTGAATATATGCAACAAACTAAACTCATAACGAAAACGATAGAACTTGCTAATACTAATAAGTATCTTCACAGTCCTATCGTTTCAATTTAATTTATCCAGTTGCAAATATTTAACACTCTATGGCGCTTCTATAATAATCTGCAGATTTGCTACAACCAATCATCTCAAAAATACGGACAGCATCCTCCATTTTTCTCTGCCCATCCTCCACTCTTCCTTGCTTACTATCAAGCAAACCTTCTGCCCATAGGTAGACTATTCGAAAATAGGTTTCATTTTCTTCAAAGAAGTTCTTTTCAATTTGTTTTTTGAAATAGAGGGCGTTGGTAAAATCATCAGCTTCAATACAGGTCATAAAGCCATTGAGGAGCAAGGTGTGCATCATGTTTCGATTTTTCCCAACTCCTTGCAAAAAATCTGACTTCCGCAACATTTCCCGAGTATACTTTGTCAAAAGCTGGACTGATAAAAGAGGAGAGCAGGAAGAAAAGAACGAAAGTTCATAGAGTCCCCAAATTTCAACAGAAAATAGATAATCATGTAGAACTCTTTCTTCCTCAGAGGTCAATGTAATCGTCTCATCAATAGCTTTCATATAGGATTTTATCAAAATAGCATTGAGAATATGTTCTTGTTTATCCTTTGAAAAAGGGATTTGTTGGTATTCTCTCTGATAGAGGGTATGCAAAGATGTTAAATCTTTTGGGTTTACGGCTTTAAACAATTGATTTCTGAATTCAGAATTAGCATCCTGGTGAAAACCTCTCGCTAAAAATAAGAGTTCTTCTACGTTAGCATGAATATTCTCTAAAGCAACAAATAACTTTTGAGCAGATATTTCACTCTTCCCATTTTCAAAACGTGATAATAGGGATGCTGAAAAATCATCCCCCGTTGCTTTTCTCAAGGAAATTTTTCTTGATTCCCGCAACTCTTTAAAAACTTTACCTAAATTTTTCATACTCTTGCCACTCGTCTTTTATTTTTTCCTATTTTATCATAATTCCTAGTAAATACTAGTCCCTAGCCAGCATTTACAATCTTCCACAGGCATGATACAATGAATAACATCAGATATACGAAGGAGAACTTATGAAAAAGAATATTTTGACAACCCTTGTAGCCGCCCTGGTCTACTTTCTCTGTATCGGAGTGGGAGTTTTACTAGGAAGCCTTGTCGACCACACTGGAAATATGTTTTACGCCCCTGCTTTTGCTGCCCTAGTGGGTGGTAGCGTCTATATGATCCTTTTAGCAAAAGTACCTCGTTTCGGAGCAATTACAACGATTGGGCTTGTGATTTCTCTCTTTTTCCTCGGGAGCAAGCATGGTGCTGGAGCCTTTCTCCCAGGAATTATCTGTGGTCTTGGAGCAGACGGCATCGCTCACCTAGGTCACTACAAAGACAAGGTCAAGAACCTTCTTTCCTTCCTAGTTTTTGCTTTTGGTACTACTGGTCCCATCCTACTCATGTGGTTGACCCCTCAAGCCTATCTCGCAACTCTAGTCGCTCGTGGAAAATCTCAGGACTATATCGATCGCATCATGGTTGCACCGAATCCTGCTAATATCCTCCTCTTTATCACAAGTGTTCTCATCGGCGCTTTTCTTGGTGCCCTTATTGGACAAGCACTTAGTAAGAAGGTTGTGCAGAAAAGTTAAATAAAAAAAGAGCCTCGGGCTCTTTTTTATTTATGACTTAATTTCTTGATCAAGAAGTCCCCCAAGAATTGGATAGAAAAGATAATTAGGATAATGATGAGTGTCGCAAGGACTGTCACATCATGATTGAAACGGTTAAATCCATAGGCGATGGCTACGTTACCAATACCACCGGCACCTACTGCTCCCGCCATAGCTGTCTCACCAACGAGGGAAATCAAGGTTACAGTCGTCACGCGGATCAAGTCTGGTAGCCCTTCTGATAGGTAAACCCCTACAATATCCCAGAATGTAGCACCACTGGCTTGAGCCGCCTCAATCACACCATTATCAAGCTCTGATAAAACCACTTGAACCTGACGTGCAAAGAAGGCAAAGACTGCAAAAGATAGCGGTACGATAGCCGCATTTGGACCAATGCTTGTCCCGACAATTAGATGAGAGAAGGGCGACAAGACCGCCAAGAGAATGATAAATGGTACCGCACGGAAGATTGAAGTAATCTTATCCAAAACCCAAAAGACAAATTTATCTTCTAAGACACCCCCAGGAGCCGTCAAGACAAGGAACAGTCCTGCAACAAGTCCTAAGAACCCTCCAATGATAAAGGAAAGAACTGTCATATAAAGCGTTAAGTAAATAGCTGTTCCCCAGCCTGCTTGGCCTAACCAGCCCATCTTATAGACGTTTGGTAAATATGTTTGAATTAACTCTGCCATCTTACTGTCCTCCCTTCAATACTTTTAGTTGCACACCAGCCTGACGAATAGCGTCTTGAGCATTCGCCAGCGCTTCTTTTTCTCCAGATAAAACAACTACCAGCTCACCCACCGGAGTACCATCCAAAATTTCAATGTTTCCATAAAGAATATTGGCTGTTACTTGGTAGTGCTTGTACAATTCATTCAAAAGCGGTTCATCTGTAGATGCCCCTGCATACTTGAGTTGTACCAGAATGCTATTGTCAGATAAGTGTTCCACGATTTCTTGCTTCTCAATCTTAACCATAGCTTCATCGATACCTGTCGCAGTTGAGATAAAATCCTGAGTCAATGGTTGCTTAGGATTTGAGAAGATCTCAAGAACGCTACCTTCTTCAATCAAGCGGCCATCCTGCATCACTGCCACACGGTTGGCGATATCTTTGACAATTTGCATCTCATGTGTGATCAAGACAATGGTCAAACCTAGTTTACGGTTTAATTCTTGCAAGAGTGACAAGATTTGTTTGGTTGTCTTCGGATCAAGAGCTGAAGTTGACTCGTCTGAAATCAAAATCTTCGGATCATTGGCCAAGGCACGCGCAATAGCTACACGTTGTTTTTGACCACCAGAAAGTTGTGAAGGGTAGTTTTCGGCACGGTCAGCCAATCCGACTAAGTCTAATAATTCAGCCACTTTAGCCTTCTTATCTTTCTCACTAAGTCCAGAATGTTTGAGGGCAAAGGCTACATTTTCCTCGGCCGTTTTTTGGCTCATAAGGTTAAAGTGTTGGAAAATCATCCCAATATCTTGACGTTTGCGACGTAATTGTCCAGCAGTTAAGGTTTCTTTCCCATCAAAAATCACATCATCATCAACAGTAATTCTACCTGCAGATGGTTTTTGCAAAAGGTTGATCACACGAACCAAGGTTGACTTCCCTGCTCCAGAATATCCAACGATTCCGTAGATATCCCCTTCTTGGATGTGAATGGTCACATCTTTAACCGCTGTGATGGTTCTTTTCTTTTGATGAAAAGTCACATCGATTTGATCTAACTTGATAATATCTCTACTCATAGCTTTTAATCAGCTCCTCTACTAATTCAATATGGGTGTAATAGTCTGCGATTCGTACGTTTTCATCTCCACCGTGGTCTCGGCTGTTGGCATTTCCTAGACCAAAAGCAACCATAGGTACTTCCAAGGCATCGAATACGGTATGCATAGGACCTGTTCCAGCTGTTGTCGGCAAAACAGATACGCCCTGTGGATAGAATTTCTTGGCCAGTTCAATGACATTGAGAATAGCTGGCGCACTCATGTCACTTCGATAGCTCATCTCACCCAAAGTATAGTACAATTCTACCTTATCAAAGCCGTTTTTGTCTAGTTGTTTTCGGATTTTCTCCAAAACATCATAAGGTTCGAGACCAGGAACCAAGCGAACTTCTAGCTTGGCACTAGCTTCTGCTGGCAAGATTGTTTTGACTCCCTGCCCTTGATATCCTGATTGGATTCCTTCGATATTGAGAGCTGGTTCAAAGAAAAAACGTTTTAGAAAGGCAGTACGTTCCTCTTGTAACAGTGGTAATTCCAAGCCATAAATCTGGCTGATTTCCTCTGGATTACGTTGAGCATAGGTTTCAACCAAGGCCAACTCGCGTTCGTTCGGCTCCTGCACATCATCGTACAAACCTTCTACCAAGATACGGCCATCTGCAGCCCGAAGACTAGTCAAAGCTTGTATAAGATACCATGGAGCCGACTCGATGACTCCACCATAGCTAGAATGGATATCGACGTCTGCACTCTTGACCTTGGCATCAAAGGTTACAATTCCCTTATTTCCACCTGAGATTTCTAACTGCTCTAAGGCATTTTTGGTCCCTTGTTCCCAGACTAATAGATCTGCACCTCGGAGTTTGTCCGCATGTTTTTCTAGATATTTATCCAAATCCATAGAGGCCGATTCCTCTGCCCCTTCCATGATGAAGCTGATATTGACAGGGAGATCATCGTGGTGCTGCATATACTTTCTAAGAGCACTCAAACGAGCAGTGATATGACCTTTGTCATCATCCACCCCACGCCCATACATAATACCATCACGCACAGAAAGCGTGAAAGGATCCTCTGTCCAGACTTGGTCACCATCTGCCGGTACTGTATCGTAGTGGTTGTAGAAAATGATGGTTTTAGCATCTGGTCTCGAACTTTTGAAATGTGCCATGACAAAAGGCGCCGTATAACTTTCATCAATCTCAACTTCTGCGCCAACACGTTTAAAAATTTCACCTAGATAACGAGCCACCTCTTTCAGCCCGACTTGTTGGGCAAAGACTGATTTTTTAGAAATCAAGGTACGCAAAACTTCAAAGTAATGTTGCGCTACATGATCCTTTTCAAATTTTTCAATTTGTTCTTCTTGGCTAGGAAAAACCATTTTTTCTCTACCTTTCTACTAGGACTTGTACCTTTGGAATCAATACAAGTGGATTTCATTTGCTTGAGGCTCTATATAAAAGCAAGAGGTGGAAAAAATCTCTCCCACCTCCCTATGTTTATTACCAAACTGGTTGATCCAAGCCGTCTGAAGTTTCTTCGATAACTTTTTTCACTTCATCAGTGTGGTAAGCTGCGATAATTTTCTTGATTGCATCAGCTTTAGGTGATGATTCCCAATCTTTCTTCGCAACGATGATGTTGTACCATTGTTTTGAATTTTCGTCAGCTTGCTCTTTAAAGAGTGCTTTCTTGTAGTCCAATTTTGCTTCTGTAACAAAAGTGTTGTTGACAACAGCTGCATCAACTGATGTCAATGAACGAGCTGTCTGGCTAGCGTCCAATTCAGTGATTTTCAAGTTCTTTGGATTTTCTTTGATGTTTGCGATTGTAGCAAGTTCAGTTCCTGAAACATCCAACTTGATCAAACCAGCAGATTGAAGAAGGTAAAGAGCACGGCTTTCGTTAGTAGCATCGTTTGGTACTGCGATTTCACCGTTATCTGGGATTTCTTCTACTTTAGTGTACTTGTTTTCTTCTCCGTTTTTACCTGAGTAAAGACGGATTGGTGAGATATAAGTATCTGCAATCGCTACAAGATCTTTTCCGTTTTCTTTGTTCCAGTTGTTCAAGAAGTTGTAGTGTTGGAAAGCGTTCAAGTCTACTTCACCATCGGCAGTTGCTTTGTTTGGTTGTGAGTAGTCTGTAAACTCTGTGAATTCCAATTTGATGCCATCTTTTTCAACTAATTCTTGGACTTTGTCCCAGCGTGCTTCTTCTGAACCGCTACGGTTAACAGTCGCAATTTTAACTGTAGTTGTATTGTCTGCTTTCTTGTCTGAATTTCCGCAAGCTGCAAGTGTAAGGCCTGCTACTGTAGCAATCGCTGCTACGCTTAACCATTTTTTGATTTTCATGATTCTTTCTCCTTTAAAAATAATACCGTAATAGTATCTCATACTTTATTTGATTTCGCAAATTGTTATTAGATAGGTAAGGCTATAGTTTGAAACTATACATATTAAGCGAATATTAATCTACATTCACTTCTGTAGCTCTGCATAAAAAAAGCTAGCTAGCTGATTGCTAGATAGCTTTTTAAGAATTATTTACCTTGTCTTCTGCGTCGTGTTGCGATGCCTGCTAAGCCGAGGCTCGCAAGTAAACCGTAAACTCCGAATAGAGTCGTTTGCCCATCTACTCCTGAGTTTGTTCCTGTATTTGGTAATGCTTTCGTAGAAGCTTTTTCTACAGGTTTATTAGCTTCTGCACCTTGAGGTTTATCAGCAAGTTTACGAAGATCAAATTCTGGAAGTGTGTCTTGAACTGGAGCATTTTTTGGTAGACCAATAATCATTCCGTCTTTTTCTGCCAATTTCAGCATATTTTCTGCTTCAAGTACATCTAATAAAGCTTGTAGCTTCGCTTTGGCTTCTGCTAGGGCTGCTTGAGCCAATTTCAATTCAGCTTCCGCTTGGTCACTAACTTTCTGTGCATTTGCTTTATCAGTTTCTGCTTGCTTCAATGTTGTTTCTAAGGCTGATGCTTGACCTTTCAAGGCCATTGCTTTATCGCGTTTTTCTTCTGCATTCTTAATAGCTGTAGCCAATTCTGCTACCTTGGCTTGCAAGGCTTTTAGATTTTGACTTGCTTTAGTTGCCTCTTGTGATTTTGTAGCAACTAATTCAGCTTTTGCTTTCGCATCAGCAGTTAACGTTGCCAAATCAGATTTAGCTTGTTCCAAATCCTTTTTAACTTGTTCACGCGCATTGACTAGATTATTAGCTTGTTTATTTAATTTGTCCAATGTTACTAACAAGTCAGCTTTTTTAGTTTCAGCAGCTGATTTTTTAGCATCTTTATCAGCTTTTTCTGCTTTCAATGATGCAAGTTCAGACTTAAGATCAGCAGATTTGTCAACAACTGTTTTCTCAACATATACAAAGTGATGCTCAGGCAAGAACTTCATGCGTTTACCATAGAAGGTCGGATGCAATTTATCGTCTTCATTAAAGGCATAGAAATTAGAACTGTATTCCTTCACTGTTTCAGGTGTATAGGCATTACTTGTATATGTATAATAAATATTATTAGGATTTTTTCCTTCAATCGTTCCTTGGGCTACACCTACTTTTCCTCCAACCGGTGTAAGAAGGGCTCTGCGGTGTCCGTAGTCGATTCCTTTTATATTATTAAAGTCTGCATACCAAGCTAAAAGGGATTCATAAGCAAACTGTTTATAACTCATAATCTTATCGTAATTATAAATCGTTTGACCATTTTTAACTTCCACAAAGTTTGGTCCACCATCTGTTCCAGGAATTGCATAATTCATTCCAATATTTTCTACACGAACATCTTCTCCATCTGGGTGTGAGAACTTGGTATCATGGCTTAAGACTCCAGTGGTAGCCATTTCATTTGAACGTTCTTCTGCATGTTTAATGTAGGCTTCGTCTAGAGCTAAGTCTTGTGTAACACCATTAGCACGACGGAGTTCATTTGCTAACTCGATGAAAGCTTCTGTCAATTTGCGATTATCCACAACAAACTTAAAGACTGGTCTTGTTTTATATTTGTGATTAACTGCATCATATGGGTTTGCATTATAATCAGCTAAAGCCTTAGTGAAGCGTTTCATTTCTTCAGTTGCTTCCTCTTCAACTTCACGAACACCTTGAAAGTCAACATTTTCCATCAAAGGTTTGCCTGCGGCGTCTCTAGGGCGATTTTTTTTGTTATAGTCATAATCATCCTCAGATGCTGGAGCTTTATGTCCTTGTTCTTCTGGATTCAAGACCTTTTTCAAGACTGTTGGTTTGTAATTGTCAAGTTCCTTTTGTTTTTCTGCTATCTTATTCGCTACTTCATTCGCTGCTTTCGTTTGTTCTTGAAGAGACTGATCGGCTTTTTTAACCTCGCTTTCAGCATTAGAGATTTGATTTTTAAGACTTGCATCAGTCATGCCATCTAGTTCAGCTTGCTTTTCTTTTACCTCTGCTGCTTTAGCGTCACGCTTTTCATTGGCAGATTGGCTAGCTTCTTTAGCAGCAGTTTCTGCAGATTGAGCTGCTGTTGCTGTAGATTCTGCATTTGCCAAAGCTTTGTCAGCTTCTGTTTTTTCAGCGCTCTTCTCAGATGCTACTTTTGATTCTTCTTCGATGATAGCATCAGCATTTTTAGCGATATTGATAGCTTCTTTTGTCTCAGCAACCTTTTTATCAGCCTTTGCTAAGTCCTTTTTAGCCTCCGCTTCTTTTGAAGCTTTTTCATCTACAGACGCTTGAGCTTTCTTAACTTCCTTTTGCGCATCTGTAATCTGTTTTTCAGATGATGATGGCGCAACAGCTTTTTCCTTAGCATCTACAGGCTTTTCATTAGCTTGAACCTCATGATTCATTGCGCCCGCTGCTAACAAAGCCGCAGCTAATGTAAATGAGGATAGAAACTTTTTATGTTTCATAACAATCTCCTTTAAATGTATTATTTATTATTATAACCCATTCCGACGGGCTTTGTCAAAGAATATGGGGCAATCCAGTCGCTTTTTTGAATGTGCTTACATAAAAATACCTCTGTCACTAACAGAGGTATTTTTAAATTATTTAATATCAGCTTCTGCTGGGAGGTAAGAACCACCAAAGAACTGTTGAGACAGTTTTTCAAGAGTTCCGTCTTTGTATAGTTCTTGGATACGTTTATCCACAAATACCTTCAACTCATCTTGACCTTTTGCAAGAAGTGGATATACGTAAGGTTGTTGGTCGCTTGGAAGTTCGATGACTTTCAAGTTATCCAAACCTTGGTTTTTGATAACTGTTTCTACACCGATCTTGTCAAAAATCTTGTAGTCAAATTGTCCATCGCTCAAACGAGACATGATTTGTTGGAAATCTGCCTTCGTATAGTTAAGGATAGTTGGGTTATCTGGGTGTTGTTTGTTGTATTCTTCCAACTGTTTAGCGGATGTTGTTCCTTGAACGACTTCAGTAGATTTTCCACCGATATCATCAAGTGATTTGATGCTGTTGTCATCCTTTTTAACTACGAGAACGTTAGGGTTTTTAGCAGTTGGTGCTGCATAAAGATATTTTTCTGCACGTTCTTTAGTGTAGCTAATGTTGTTAACTGCCATTTGGTAACGATCTGCGTCAAGACCTGCAAAGATCCCTGACCATTCTGTCTTTTCAAACTTGACATCATATTTGTCAGAGTCTTTAAAGATAGCACGAATAACTTCGATTTCGTAACCAGTCAACTCACCATTATCTTCATAGTTAAATGGTTTTGGTGAAGCGTTAGTCGCTACGATAATTTCTTTCTTACCAGATGTTGCTTCACTAGTTGTAGCATCTTTCTTCTCACCACCTGAGCAAGCTGCTAATACACCTGCGGCAACAATCCCTAGGGCAGCAAGTGATGAATACTTAACGATTTTTTTCATGATAATTCCTCCAAAATAAAATACAGTCTTATCTTAACAGAAAAATTAGGATTGCGCCATTATATGATTTCTATATTTGTGATAGGTTTTCTTTATGGCTAATTAAAAGACCAAACGTAGGACTGCTATCAAAACCACTCCAAAGAGAACTGTCCCCACCAGATTACGGTAACGAAAGGCCACAAAGGCTGTTGGGAAGACTGCTAGAAAGTCTAACCATTTTATCTGTGGAAGGCTTCCAACTTTTCCTGTCACCACACTTGAAAGAATCAAGGCAAAGATAATAGAAACTGGGAGAAATTTCAAAAAGCGCTCTACGATAGGCGGCAAACCCTTGTACTTGGCTAGGATAAAGGGAATCACACGAGGAATCCAAGTCACTAGACCTGAAAAGACAATCGCTAATAAAATATACTTACTGACCATCCAAGACCACCCCCATGGTACAACCTAGCAAGGTCGCAAACAGAACAGCTAATGACTGAGACACCACCGTCAAGAGCAAGAAGAAAGATACAGCTACAACCGCTAAAATTACGAAAATATTACGCAAGGGAATCCGTTTCTGCATAATCTGAAACTGGGAAGTGAAAATCCCGATAAACATTCCCACTAGGGCAAAATCTAGACCAAAAACTTCCGGATTTGGCAAAAGTCCACCTAGAGCAGTTCCGACAACTGTTCCCAAAAACCAAGAAATATAGCTATTAAGATTGTTCCCATGCATCCACATAGGGTTGACCTTATCCGTATGAACTAGCTCTCCCATCAAGACCCCGTAAGTCTCATCGGTCAAGAGACTAGACATTCCGATATTATGCCAGAGACTAGTGTGGCGGAAATAAGTCGACGCATGCAAACTCAGCAAAAAGAGACGCAGATTAATCAAAAAGACCGTCATAGCTATGGCTGCCACAGGTGCTTGAACTGCTATCAAGGCTATCATGGCAAACTGGGCGCTCCCAGCATAGACAAAGAGGCTCATCAAGCCCATCTCTACAGGGGTTACATAAGGGGAACCGATAATGCCACAAGCAAGCCCGATGCTAACATAGCCTAGAGCCGTCGGCACCGCAGCCCGTACTCCCTCCCAAAATCCTTTTTCTTTCATAAACCTCCTCATTCTTACAAATACATCATTCTATTGTCACAAAGCGTTCAAAACAAGAACCCTAGGGCGAGTACCATCGAGATTGATCAATACGAATATTATATTGATTATTCCCAGGATTGTCATCATCCTCATATTCTGTAGGATAGACATCAATCCAGAGCTCTCTCTTTTGCCCTTTCAGTTTAACCTTGTAGCGATAACCGTCATCATAGAGCCCTACCGTATCAGTGGTCATGGACTGATAATCTGGAAGAGCTTCAATTTCTGCTTTCATATCTTGGGTTATCTTATAAAGCACTTCCTTCTGTTGAGCCTTGGACGCCACAGGGAAATAAACCGTAGCCCCTTGTAAACGATGCGATTTTGAGAAGGTAAAGGTCACGCGACCACTATAACCTTTCCATTTAAAACTTTCATAGTCGTAGAAAAGGCGCCCGGTTTTATAGAGATAGGGATCTTTTGCATGCCAAGGATTGTGATAGCCTGTTTCTGTCTCTTCTACTATTTCATTAGGTTTTCCAAACACTTTTTCAAAAGATTTGAGGGGCATGTTAAATGAAATAGATTCAAACATGACCAGTTGTGTCTTTTGAAACAGCTGAAAAACCATTAGAGACAGCAATAATACCACTAGGGCAAACGCCATACTGATTGTTTTTTTAAATCTCATATTTCTACTATACTAAAAAACTCTGGCATTTGTCCAAACAAAAAAGCCAGCCACAAGCTGACTCTTTATTCTATGGTATCAAAAGCAAGACTTGGTTTGGCATTTAGCTCCAAGTCTGCAAAGTTTTCTTTGTTCCACTCGCTGACGCTGGCATAGGCAATCATACCCGCATTGTCTCCGCAAAGTCGCAGAGGTGGAATGATGACCTTGACGTCTGTGATTTCAGCTGCTAGGCGTTCTCTAAGTCCTTTGTTAGCTGCCACACCACCAGCCACAACGAGGGTTTTAACAGGATATTTCTCCAAGGCCTTCTTGGTCTTTGCCATGAGAATATCCATAACTGCTGCTTGGAAGGAAGCACACAAGTCCTCTGTAGACAGGCTTTCTCCCTTTTGCTCGGCATTGTGGTGAAGATTGATAAAGGCAGACTTCAAACCTGAAAATGAAAACTCTAGATTGTCTTCCTTAATCATGGCACGAGGAAAGCCATAAACATCCTGACCTTGATGAGCCAATTCGTCTATCTCCCGACCTGCTGGATAGGTCAAACCCATGACTCGGCCTACCTTATCATAGGCCTCACCAACCGCATCATCACGAGTTTCCCCAACAATCTTATAATCACCAGCCTCAGAAACATAAACCAACTCTGTGTGTCCACCGCTAACCAATAAAGCTAACAAGGGGAATTCCAAAGGCTCGACACTTTGAGCTGCCATGAGATGACCGGCCATGTGATTCACAGGGATTAGAGGTAGTCCATGCGCCCAAGCAAAGGCTTTGGCAGCTGATAAACCAACAAGCAAGGCTCCTACTAATCCTGGTCCATAGGTAACCGCCACAGCTGTCACATCGTTTTCGGTAATTCCTGCTTCTGCTAGCGCCTCCTCGATACAGGCTGTAATGACCTCGACATGATGACGACTAGCTACTTCTGGCACTACGCCCCCAAAACGTTTGTGACTCTCAATTTGACTAGCAATGACATTGGACAAGAGCTCGTTATCGTTTTTCAAGACGGCGACACTAGTCTCATCGCAGGATGTCTCAAATGCTAAAATATATCTATCCTTCATCTATTTCTCTCTTCATGATAATAGCGTCCTCAACCGGATCATGGTAGTAGGCCACTCTCTCAGCGATGACTGCCATTTTTTCTTTCTTGTAAAATGCTTGCGCTCGGTGGTTGGACTTTCTAACTTCGAGGAAAATCTCTTTATCTGTCGGCAATGTTGCAAACAAGACTGAGGCTATCCCCTGACCTTGATAGGCTTTTTTGACAGCAATTTGCAGGACTTCTGCTTCAAAAAGATTCTCCTGAATTGCTAGAAAACCTATCACTTCTTCCCCATCATAAGCTAGAGCATACCAAGTCTGGTCTTGAGACAGGTCTGCTTGAATTTGTTCCAACGTCCAAGGACTGACGGGATAAACATCTGTCATCACTTCGTAGATAGCTTGTGCCTCATCAGGCTGCTGTTGGATTCGTTTGATTTCAATCATAGGCGTTTGATGTAAGATTCTCCAGACTCGGTGTGATTCTTGAGCCAGTTTTCCTCAGCTTCTACACGCTTAAGGTAATTTGGCACAAAGTCATGCAAAGAGTCTGCTTCCTTATCCCAAGCCCAAAGAGCTAGATTCGCTGCATTTGGTAAGGTTTCTTGATAGTTAGCCTGTGGTAATTGCTCTTGAATCTGTTCGACAAAGGGACCCACTTCACCGACAAAGGTTACCTGGTCAGCATCCTTGACTTGCTCAAGGACTTCCGCAAAGGACAGATGCGCTTCTGGAAAGACAGGTTGAGCATGTTCATAAAATCCTGCGTATACATTGTTACGGCGTGCATCCATCAAAGGTACAAGCAACCCTTCTTGTTGGCATGGCACCAGAGACAAGAGACTTGACATGCCCACCAACTCAATGTTTAGGGTATGAGCCAAGGTCTTGGCGGTCGCCACTGCGATCCGCAAACCTGTATAGCTACCCGGCCCCTCTGCTACGACGATTCGATCCAAATCCTTGGGTGTCAAATCTAGATTGGTCATCAAAAAATCAATAGCAGGCATGAGGGTAATACTGTGATTTTTCTTGATATTAATCGTGGTCTCGGCAAGAAGCTGCTTGTCCTCTAAAATAGCTAGAGAAAGAGCCTTGCTGGACGTATCAAAAGCTAATACTTTCATAACACATTCCTATCTTATTGTCTGTTTACTATTATACTACAAAAGCCCTCGCATGGGAATTTTCTTTGTCTTGAAACGAAAATGAGAGTGGGACAGAAATCGGTCATTCGTTAGAATTCGATTTCGTCGTCCCACCTCCGCACAGTTGAGTAGGGCTGTAAAAGCTGATGAAATCAGCCTAGTAGAGCCCACTCAACCACTGCGTCTTGCTCGACAATCCAAAGACAATTGAGAGGCTAGGACTTTTGTCCCAGCCTCAGCACTTAAGTATTCAAGCCAAAGTAAAATACAAACCAGACCACATAGGTCACAAGAAGAAGGAAAAACGAATACAGAGTCACGAAGCCAATCTTCCACAGGAGTTTGGCTTTCCGATACTCTAGCCGAGTATACAAAACATTTCCTCCGTAAACACAGACAACAAATGCCGCAAAGGCCAGAAGACGAATGATAATAGCTAGTTGAAACATATCCTGCCCTCCTTCATAAGGAAAAACCTCTTTTCTAACTTTATTATAGCACGTGATTCTAAAGTCTTCAAATACTTGTATCGGGCAAAATGAAACACATTTCAAGCTCCTTACTTTCATGTTTCCTGCTTTTACTAATTCCCCTTTTTATGTTATAATTGAGATAATTGTAACGAATCAAGGTCAATACAGGCAGAAAATGAAATAGAAACAAACAGCTTCAAGCTGGTAATTTTTTGAATACAGCTGACCTGAAAACAGAAAGGAAACACATGATTTACAAAGTTTTTTATCAAGAAACAAAAGACCGTAGCCCACGTCGTGAAACAACACGCTCACTTTACTTAGACATTGATGCTAACTCAGAACTTGAGGGACGTATCATTGCCCGTGAACTTGTTGAAAAAAACCGTCCAGAATTCAACGTTGAATATATCGAGCTCTTGTCAGACAAATTGCTAGACTACGAAAAAGAAACTGGCGCATTCGAAATTACGGAGTTCTAATATGGCCTATACTCTTAAACCAGAAGAAGTGGGCGTTTTTGCCATTGGTGGTCTAGGAGAAATCGGTAAAAATACATACGGAATCGAATACCAAGACGAAATTATCATCGTTGATGCAGGGATTAAATTTCCCGAGGATGATCTTCTTGGTATCGACTACGTTATCCCTGATTACTCTTATATTGTCGAAAATATCGACCGCGTCAAGGCTCTCTTGATTACACACGGACACGAGGACCATATCGGTGGGATTCCGTTCTTGCTCAAGCAAGCAAATATCCCTATCTATGCAGGTCCACTAGCCCTTGCTTTGATCCGTGGAAAACTCGAAGAGCATGGACTTTTGCGCAATGCTACACTTCACGAAATCAACCACAACACTGAGTTGACCTTTAAAAATCTTAAAGCAACTTTCTTTAGAACTACTCACTCTATCCCAGAACCTTTGGGTATCGTCATCCATACACCTCAAGGGAAAATCGTCTGTACGGGTGACTTCAAGTTTGACTTTACACCAGTTGGTGAACCTGCAGACTTGCACCGTATGGCAGCCCTAGGTGAAGACGGAGTGCTTTGCTTACTCTCTGACTCGACAAATGCTGAAGTGCCAACCTTTACAAACTCTGAGAAGGTTGTCGGCCAGTCTATCATGAAGATTATCCAAGGTATCGAAGGACGTATCATCTTTGCATCCTTTGCCTCAAATATCTTCCGTCTCCAGCAAGCGACTGATGCTGCTGTTAAAACAGGTCGTAAGATTGCTGTCTTCGGGCGCTCTATGGAGAAAGCCATTGTCAATGGGATTGAACTTGGTTACATCAAGGCTCCTAAGGGAACCTTTATCGAGCCAAATGAAATCAAAGACTACCCTGCGGGTGAAATTCTTATCCTCTGTACGGGTAGCCAGGGTGAACCTATGGCGGCTCTCTCTCGTATCGCTAACGGAACCCACCGTCAGGTGCAACTCCAGCCTGGTGATACGGTTATCTTCTCATCTAGCCCAATTCCAGGAAACACCACTAGCGTCAACAAATTGATTAATATCATTTCTGAAGCTGGTGTTGAAGTTATCCATGGTAAGATTAACAACATCCATACATCTGGACACGGTGGTCAGCAAGAACAAAAACTCATGCTCCGCCTTATCAAACCTAAATACTTCATGCCTGTTCACGGTGAATATCGCATGCAAAAAGTCCACGCTGGACTTGCCGTAGATACTGGAGTTGAGAAGGACAATATCTTTATCATGAGCAATGGTGATGTCCTTGCCCTTACTGCAAACTCTGCTCGTATCGCAGGTCACTTCAATGCCCAAGACATCTACGTCGATGGAAATCGTATCGGCGAAATCGGTGCGGCAGTCCTAAAAGACCGCCGAGACCTATCCGAAGATGGTGTTGTACTTGCTGTCGCAACGGTAGACTTTGAGTCTCAGATGATTATTTCTGGACCAGATATCCTTAGTCGTGGTTTCGTCTACATGCGCGAATCTGGTGACTTGATTCGCCAAAGTCAACGTATCCTTTTCAATGCTATTCGTATCGCTTTGAAAAACAAGGATGCCAGTGTCCAATCTGTCAATGGTGCTATCGTAAACGCCATTCGACCATTCCTTTACGAAAACACTGAACGTGAACCAATCATCATTCCGATGATTCTCACACCAGATGAAGAATAATAAAAAATTCTCTGAAATCCTATGACTTCAGAGAATTTTTATTATTTAACAACGATTTCGTAACGTGTTTTGCTTGTGAAAGTTTCACCTGCTTTGAGGATAACTTGATCTTTAAAATCACTATGAATAGCATCTGGTAAAGCTTGCGCCTCAAGAGCAATCCCATTATGTTGAATCATTGGTTGACCAGCGATAATGACACTCTCATCCACAAAGTTAGCTGTGTAGACTACAAAGCAAGGTGCTTCTGTCTTGAAGAGCAGGAAACGACCTGACACTTGGTCATAGAGGAAACCAGCATTATCATGTCCTGCAGGAAGAGCAAATGGATGGTCCAATCCAGATACGAGTTGAATCTGCTCATCTTCGTCTGCAAAGATATCTTTCAACAAGGCACCATTGTAGATATGCTTAACCACGTCACGATTAGCATCTGGAGTTTTAGCTGGCACACCGTCAGGAGCGATTGGGTAAATACCTTCTGTATTCAGTTGGAAAACATGGCGATCAACCGTCTGAGTGAAATCCCCAGACAAGTTAAAGTAACTATGGTTGGTCGGATTGACCAAGGTATCCTGGTCCGTCGTCACCTTATAGCTAACTTCGTAAGCACCATTTTCTTCCAAGTGGTAGCTGATCCAGATTTTAAGATTTCCAGGGAAACCTCCTGTACCGTCTGTTCTTTCTGTGTAAAGAGTCAAACCATGGTCGCTGACTTCAACCAATTCAAACAAGCTAGAATCCCAACCTGTCGAACCGCTGTGGTTACAGTTGCTAGCGTTGTTGACTTCGAGTTCATAGGTTTTCCCATTCAATTCGAATGTCGCACCTGCGATACGACCTGCAACTGGACCTACACTCGCTCCATGTTTAGGACTGTTACCTACATAGCTGTCAAAATCATCAAAGCCTAGGATAACATTGGCAAAATTACCAGCCTTATCAGGAGTTACATAGCGTAGAATCGTTGCACCATAGGTCATGACTTCTAGTTGGTAGCCTGCTTCTGTTTCAAAGCGATAAGCGACAACATCCTTGTCATCCACTTTCCCAAATACACGTTCTGTGTATGCTTTCATCCTTCTCTCCTTATTATTTAAATTCGTGAATAATGACACCTTGAACGACGCGGTTTACTGTACCTGTAGGTGATGGTGTATCAGGTCTGTTGCCAACTTTAAGTGAAGTCAAGAGAGCAAATAATTGACCATAAACAATATAAGGGAATACACGGTAAACGTCATTCAAGACACCGCCATAGCCAAGTGCGACTTCCTTGACGTTTTCAAGACCAAAGGCTTGATCACTCAAGAGAACAACGCGACGAGCGATTTGATCTCCTGCAACTTCACGAACCAAGTCTAAGTCATACTGACGAGTATAGTCTGTCGTAGTACCAAAGACCAAAACTACAGTATCTTCATTGATAAGAGATTTTGGACCATGACGGAAGCCAACTGGGCTTTCATACATAGTTGCAACCTGACCAGCAGTCAATTCCAAAATTTTCAGTTGTGCTTCATGAGCAAGTCCGAAGAATGGACCTGCACCTAAGTAAATCACTCGGTTAAAGTCTAGGTCAACCAATTCTTTCACATCTGCCACATTGTCAAGAACTTTACGAGCAAGACTAGAAAGCACTTCAAAACGTTCAGCTTTAACAGCAAATTCAGTTGGATCGAAGACCAAAAGTGCTGTCAACATCATTGAAGTAAAGCTTGATGTCATAGCAAAGCCAGCATCGTTAGAAGCTGCCGGTTGCAAGAGCAAGAGGTTGCGATCGTCACCATGAGCTTGAAGTGCTAATTTCCCTTCAGCCGCACAAGTGATCGTTACTTGATAAAGCTCGTCAACTAGAGCCTTAGCCAAGTCAACGGTTGCTACACTCTCAGGTGAGTTTCCACTACGTGCAAATGATACCAAAACAGTCGCCACGTCTTTTTTCAAATAAGTTTGTGGGTTTGCAACGATATCAGTTGTCGCAATAGCATTGAAATTCCATTTACGTTCATCATAGACTTCCTTGAAGTATGGAACCAAGGTGTCACCTACATAAGCTGAAGTTCCAGCACCAGTTAGGATAACCTTGATGTAGTCATGTTTATCTGCAATCCCTTGCAAGAATGCGGAAATTTCATCACATCGGGCTTGATAGGATTCAAAAGCTTCCTTCCAAACATCTGGTTGTTGGTAAATTTCGCGTGTGGTGATCTCTGCTCCCAACTCAAGCAAATCTTCTTTTGTATAATCTAGCATTGAAAACCTCTAATCTAATATTGTTTCATGATTGAAAACATGGGAATGGGAGTCGCTCCCATTCCCATGTATATTTTTTATAAGATGGTTTGTGACATCTTATTCATCTTCATCGTCATCGAAGCTAGCCAATAAATCATTAACTTTCACAATGCTTTCTGAAGCACGACTCTTATAGTCCGCATCAATGCCTGTTAGGCTTGCATTGATAAATTCAATGACCATCGGAAGGTTCATTCCTGCATAAAGTTCAATGTCACGACCTTCCATAATCAGACGGCTCACCACGTTACATGGTGTTCCACCAAGAAGATCTGCAAAGACTAGGAAATCATCCAATCCTTCAATAGCAGCTTCAAATTTAGCAGTAAATTCTTCTGGTCCATCTTCTGGAAGAAGAGCCACCGCATGAATGTTGTCTTGTGGTCCCATAATCATTTCTGTGCTACCTTTAAGTTCTTCACAAAAACGACCGTGACTCACTAAAATCAATGATTTAGTCATAAATTATGCGCCCATTCCAAGTGCAAATTTACCAAGAGCAGAAAGAGCCAAGGCAAGCACGATAATGATACCGATAGCTTTTGTAGAGTTCATGCCTTTCTTACCAAGCAACCAGAAGATGAATGCAGTGAAGATTGCTGGAAGCAAACGTGGGAAGATTGAGTTCAAGATGTCTTGGAAGTCAATCATCTTTTCACCGATTGGCAATTTGTATGAAATTTCAAAGTTGATCATTGTTGCTACAAGAGCACCCATCATGAATACACCAAGTACAGATGCAGCTTCAATCAAAGCTGTCAAAGTACTTTGCATGTTGTTGATAAGGTTAACCCCTTCTTTGTATGCAAATTCCAACTGTTTCCAACGGAAGATGTCATACGCTACTGCAACTGCGATCCAAAGGAAGATACCCCAAGGTTGACCAGCGATAGCCATTGTTGCAGCGATAGATCCCATGATAGCAGGTACAAGTGAACCAAAGATTGTATCTCCAAGAGGAGCGAATGGTCCCATCAAACCTGTCTTGATACCGTTAACCGCGTCTTTTGAGGCAACGCCATCTTTTTCTTCCATGGCAAGGTCAAAACCAGCGATGATTGTGTGGAAGAATGGTGAAGTGTTGAAGAATTGAGTATGAACTTTCATCATTTCTTTCAACTCAGGAGTTCCATCTCCATACATTTTACGCAATTGTGGCAAGATCATGTAAAGGTAACCTGATGCTTGCATACGTTCGTAGTTCCATCCCAATTGGAAAGTGAACAAGCTACGTTTGTTAATTTGATTAAAATCTTCTTTTGTTAATTTGTAATTAGAATTCGTCATCTTCAATTTCCCCACTTTCTGATGGTGTAGAAGGTGCTGCTACAGCAACTTTTTGGCTGTTCTTGAAGTGAACAACTGCAAGGAAGATACCCACGATAGAGATACCGATCATAGACAATCCTTTGAAGTTGTTAACAAAGCCAATTTTTTCAGCAACTTCAGCAGGAAGAGTGCCAATGATTCCAGCAACTGCTCCACCAAGACTTGTTACGTTTGAGTAAAGTACAGTCAACATAGCTGTCAAACCGAATCCCATAGCAAGGTAGTGAAGGTTACGTTTAACTGGAAGGTAACGAAGCAAGATAGCGAATCCAAGACCTGGAAGCATACGACCTGCAAGAGTCAAACCGTCTGCAACCCATTGGTATTCTTTAACAAGGTTTACAACACCTTGTACGAATTCTCCACCGAAAGCAAGGGCGAAGAATACTGGAAGGGCACGAGATAGAGCCCAAGGAACTGCACCAAGAAGATAGTTACGTTCGATTCCTTTATAGTCAAAGCGTTCGATCGCAGCATCAATACGGTGAGCGAAGAATGTTGTAGTCATACGACCAAGTACGTCGAAGTAAGTCAAAAGTGCTGCTACTGGTACAGCGATTGTAGTGATCGCAAGGTCTGTTTCGATTCCTTGTGAAACTGAGAAAGCAGTCGCAAGAACCGCACCAGAAGTTGCGTCGATACGAGAAGCACCACCGAAGGTACCTACCCCAAGTACGAACAACTGCAAGCTACCACCGATAAACAAACCAGTTGTCAAATCTCCCATGACTAAACCAGTAATGAAACCAGCGAATACAGGCGAACCTGCAGAAGAAACGATCGTCAACTCATCACAGATTTGATAAGCTGAGTACAAAGTGAGAAGTAAAATTTGCCACCATTGTATCATAACAATGACCTCCTAAAAATTTTTTCCTATTTTAATAAGCTCAAAAAGTCTGAAACTGGATCATTTGGAACCATTTGAGCAGTGAGTTTAACACCTTTTTCCGCTAATTTACGGAAGTCTTCCACGTCTTTATCCACAACGTTGATAGAACGTGTGATTGCACGTGTTTCTGGTGTTTGAGACATGTTGCCGACATTGACAGTTTCAAGTGGCACACCTGCTTCTACCAAACCGAGGAAACGGTCAGGTTTGCGTGCTACAATCAACAGACGTTGGCTATCATATTTACCAGCAAGGATATTCGCTGCTGCTTTATCAACTGGCAAAATACTAAGTTTTACACCTGGTGGTGTTGCAAGTTTCAAGCCACTTTTTTCAACGTCGTTGTTCACAACTTCATTGTCAACGACCATGATACGTGAAACATTAAGTTTAGCAGACCAAAGGTTTGCGACTTGTCCGTGAATTAAGCGCCCATCGATACGGCATCCTACAATTGTCATAAGTTTTCCCCCTTTATAAGTTTTAGTGTAGGTTTACAAGTTAAGTGTATGTGTTCCTTATACTCCCCTTCGGTTTCAAAGATAATGATGCGGTTGGCACCTTCCTTGAGATAGCTATGTGGAATATAAAGAGATAAGGTTGGACCGACATTCCAGAAACGACCTAGATGATGCCCGTTGATATAAGCAATCCCTTTACCAAACTCAGAACAATCTAAGTAGGTATCTTTCGGCTCCTTGATCTCAAAGTCAAAGGCGTAAAAGGCGGGTTGCCCTTCTGTCCATCCTTTAGAGAAATCAATCTTCTCAGGATTATCAAGTGGAAGTGGATATTGCTTCCAGTTGAGCAAGAAATGCAAATCTTTACAAACACCTGTGCGAATTCCTTTTCGTTGTGTGTCTGCTAAGAATTTGTGTCCATAGTTGACACGCCCCATATTTTCAATAAGTATATCAATATTGGATAGCGTTTTCTTTTTGCCTTGATAAAAAATATCTTCACCGATTTCTGTTTGGTACTGTGTCGCCACTCGTTTACCATCGATAAAGAGTTGGGCTCTATCTCGTCCGTCAATGATTCGAATGCGTTCTTCATCTGCATCCCAACTTGCTTCCGTACGATAGAGTAGGTAGCCGTAACCTTGTCCTAGCTCTTCCATTTTCTTAGGGTAGAGACTTTCAATCGGACTTGTCAGACTATCCAAGGTTTCGAAAAGAGAAACTTTCTCGACCAGTGGAATGTTTTCTACTTCCATACTTTCCTTGCGAAGCGGTTCAGATTGTGGATACTCAGGATAGTAAGTCGCCATCATGTATTTGACTGCAAAATATTTAGCAGTCGGGTTACCAGCTTCATCAAGAAGAGCGTCGTAATCATAAGATGTTACTTGTGGTAAATCAATAGTTCCTCGAGCTGAACAACCATTCATAAAACCAAAGTTGGTTCCACCGTGGAACATATATAGGTTGATAGATCCTAGCTCTAGAACTTCATGAACAGCTTCTGCTAATTCCTCAGGTTCACGCTTGATGATTGGTTCTTTCCATCGATTGAACCAGCCATCCCAGAATTCCATACACATGAGTGGCCATTTCTTGCCGTGCTCATCTAGAAACTCTTGCATCTGTGAGAAATTATAAGCAGCTTTGGAACCAAAGTTCCCCGTCACAAAGAGATCATCCTCAATCAAGGTCCCAGCCTTGAGAGTCGCTCGCCACGGACCATCTGATGTGAACAGCGGACAAGTAACTGACCGTTCTTCCATCAAGCGTCGGATTGCCCTCAAGTATGCCTTGTCTTCACCATACGATCCATACTCATTTTCGACTTGCATCATGAGAATGTTGCCACCGTTTTCCAATAATCTCGGAACTAAACGTGGAAGCAACTGATCATAGTAACGACCAACCATGTCAATGAAAGCTGGGTCCGACGACCGAATTCTCATATCCTTGGTTAAGAGCCATGCCGGTAAACCACCAAATTCCCACTCTGCACAGATAAATGGAGAAGGACGTACAATTGCATATAAGCCCAAATCTTGTGCAGTTTGAAGAAATCTTTCTAAATTAAGATCACCTTCAAAGTTAAATTTCCCTTCAGCAGGTTCATGCATGTTCCAAGCAACATAGGTCTCAACTGTATTGAATCCTAATGCCTTGAGGTTATACAATGAATGATGCCAATCTTCCGCAGGAACTCTAAAATAGTGAATGGCGCCAGACAAAATCTTGAATGGTTTCCCATTCAGATAGAAATCATCTTTAATTTCAAATCTTGCCATTCTTCCTCCTCTAAAAGCGAAAAGTTTGCGCTTTCATTTATTGTTATATCAACTATAAACCAATCGGAGAATAATGTCAATACTTTTTGAAATTTTCTTTAAAATTTTTCTATTTTTTTACTGAATCTTTTCTAAAAATCATCTCAAATCCTATAAAATCAACATTCTGACTGAAGAGCAAAAATACGAGGCAAAACACGAATTATTTATATCTATCCTAAATTCTTATTCCGATATTTTAATTTTTTAAAATGCTTTTCTACTATTTTTTTCGATTTTATGTTAAAATCATATGTGGAGAAGGAAAAAATGAGGTGAAAATATGGCAATTCCAAAATATCAATATATTAAAGATGAATTGAAAAATAAGATTATTTCTGGTCAATTCGCTAGTGGAGACAAGTTCTACACTGAAGCAGAATTGATTTCCATGTATGATGTTAGTTCAATCACAGTAGTCCGCGCCTTGAACGACCTTGCCAAAGACGGATATATCGTCCGCCAACAAGGGAAAGGAACTTTCGTAGCTCGTGCACGTAAACACAAACTCGTTGAATTTTCTGATGTAGAAATCTTCGAAACAAAAGATGATAAAGTAACTGTTCTTTCTATTGAACGCGGGAATGATCTTAAATACCTAGAAAAACTCGGCCTACGCGGCGATCAATTCTATTACAAGATTGAACGTATTCGTGAAACAAATGGCGTTACCTATATCTATCACAATTCGTATATTCCTGAACAATACATCAATGCCAACTATCCAAATCTCGAATATTATAGTTCTATCTATAATCGTTTCAAATTGGACTACCACATTCACATGAATGACGAGCATTTTGAAGAAATTAATGAAATTGTATTTCCAACTCCAAAACATGCCGCTTCTATCCTAGGAATCGACACTAAATTCCCAACTGTTTTCCAAACGAAGACAACTCAGCTTGAAGCAACTGGTCAAGTTTTGGAATACATCGAAACTTATAAACGTTCTGATTTCTACAAAATTAAATTCATTTCTTGTGACCGTGGTCACTAATCTTAAAAAACCTGAGGCAACTGTCTCAGGTTTTTTATATACCCATTATATCACCGCCTCTCTTTCAAGAGAATAGCATTTCAAGCAATTCTATAATTAGTAACCTTTTTACTAAAAAATAGTCAAAAGCAGAAAAATATATCTTAATTTATAAATTATTCTATTTTTTATAGTAATTTCCTCAAAAGCTTGACTTTATGTTAGTTAGAACATACAATAGGATTAGTATGTGAAAACGCTATCAAAAATTCAAAAGGGAGGTTTTTTAATGAAACCAGAAAATAAACAGCGCTTCTCTATTCGTAAATATGCAATCGGAGCAGCTTCTGTATTGATTGGCTTTGCCTTTCAGGCTCAGGCCGTTGCTGCTGACGGAGTCGTTCCTGCTACAACAGAGAATCAGCCTGCTGTCCAAACCACTGGAGAAGTCACTCCACCAACGAGTGAAGAAAAAGTCGAGACTGCTCCTTCAACAGAAAATACTACTCCAACTACTCCTTCAACAGAAAAAGCTACCCCAGCTGCTCCTGCAACAAACTCTGAAGCACCAAAAGTTGAAGTTGCTCCTGCACCTGCCGTAGCAAACCCTGTTACATCTGAAGAAGCTCCAGCTAAGCCAGCAGTAACTGAAGAGGCTAAGAAGACAGAATCTGAAAAACAAGAAGAAAAGAAAGAAGTTGCTAAAGTTGAAGCACCTGCAGTCGCTACAGAAAGAGCAACTCAAGTCAATGAAAAACTGGCTAAAAAGAAAATTGTATCAATTGACGCTGGACGTAAATACTTCTCTCCTGACCAACTAAAAGAAATCATCGACAAAGCTAAACACTATGGCTACACTGATCTTCACCTTTTAGTCGGAAATGACGGCTTGCGCTTTATGCTTGATGACATGTCTCTAACTGTAGGTGACAAAACTTATGCCAGCGATGATGTCAAACGTGCTGTTGAAAATGGAACCAATGCCTACTACAACGATCCAAATGGTAATCATCTGACTGAAAGCCAAATGACTGACTTGATTAGTTATGCTAAGGATAAAGGAATTGGACTTATCCCAACAGTTAACAGTCCTGGTCACATGGATGCCATCCTCAACGCCATGAAAGAATTGGGTATTGAAAAGCCTAACTTTAACTATTTTGGTAAAGAATCAGCACGTACGGTTGACCTTGACAACGAAAAGGCTGTTGCTTTTACAAAAGCCTTGATTGATAAGTATGCAGCTTACTTTGCGGGCAAGTCTGAAATCTTTAACATCGGTTTGGATGAATATGCTAACGATGCTACGGATGCCAAAGGGTGGAGCGTTCTTCAAGCCTATAAATGGTATCCAGAAGATGGATTCCCAGACAAGGGGTATGATAAATTCATCGCCTACGCTAACGATTTAGCTCGTATCGTCAAGTCTCACGGCCTTAAACCAATGGCCTTCAATGACGGTATCTACTATAATAGTGATACTACTTTTGGTACCTTTGATAAAGACATCATCGTGTCTATGTGGACTGGTGGCTGGGGCGGTTACGATGTCGCTTCTTCTAAGTTACTAGCTGAAAAAGGACACGAAATCCTCAACACTAATGATGCTTGGTACTACGTTCTTGGACGTAATGCTGACGGACAAGGTTGGTACAACCTCGATCAAGGATTGAACGGTATCAAGAGTACACCGATTACTTCTGTTCCAAAAACAGAAGGCGCTGACGTTCCTATTATCGGTGGGATGGTAGCCGCTTGGGCTGATACTCCATCTGCCCGCTACTCTCCATCTCGTCTATTCAAGCTCATGCGTCAATTCGCAAACTCAAATGCTGAATATTTCGCCGCTGACTACGAGTCTGCTGATCAAGCTCTGAAAGAAGTGCCAACCGACCTTAGCCGCTATACAGCAGAAAGTGTTGCTGCCGTTAAAGAGGCTGAAAAAGCCATTCGCTCTCTTGATAGCAACCTTAGCCGTGCTCAACAAGATAGCATTGACCAAGCGATTGCAAAACTCCAAGAAGCTGTTAGCAACTTGACCTTCACTCCAGAAGCTCAAAAAGAAGAAGATGCTAAACGTGAAGTTGAAAAACTTGAGAAAAACAAGGTTATCTCAATCGATGCTGGACGTAAGTACTTCACTCTAGATCAACTCAAACGTATCGTCGATAAAGCTAGCGAACTTGGTTACTCTGACCTTCATCTCCTCCTTGGAAATGATGGACTTCGCTTCCTCTTGGATGACATGACAATCACTGCAAACGGCAAAACCTATGCAAGTGACGATGTGAAAAATGCCATCATTGAAGGAACAAAAGCTTACTACGACGATCCAAACGGAACAACTCTAAGCCAAGCTGAAATTACTGAACTAATCCAATATGCTAAAGATAGAGGCATTGGAATTATCCCTGCCATCAACAGTCCTGGCCACATGGATGCTATGCTTGTTGCTATGGAAAAACTAGGCATCGCAAATCCACAAGCTAACTTTGACAAGGTTTCAAAAACAACTATGGACCTTGAAAACGAAGAAGCAATGAACTTTACAAAAGCCCTTATTGGCAAGTACATGGACTTCTTTGCAGGCAAGACTAAAATCTTTAACTATGGTACAGATGAGTATGCCAATGATGCTACCAATGCTCAAGGTTGGTACTACCTCAAGTGGTATGGCCTCTATGGTAAGTTTGCTGAGTACTCTAATAGCCTAGCTGCCATGGCTAAAGAAAAAGGGCTTCAACCAATGGCCTTTAACGACGGCTTCTACTACGATGATAATGACGATGTTGAGTTTGATAAAGATGTTATCATCTCTTACTGGTCTAAAGGTTGGTGGGGCTATAACCTTGCATCTCCTCAATATCTAGCAAGTAAGGGTTACAAAATCCTTAATACCAACGGAGATTGGTACTATGTTCTAGGCAATCATAAAAATGACGAAGCCTACCCTCTATCAAAAGCAATTGAAAATACTGAAAAAGTACCATTTAAGCAACTAGCTTCAACCAAATATCCTGAAGTCGACCTTCCAACAACTGGTAGTATGCTAGCCATCTGGGCGGACAAACCTCAAGCTGAGTACAAAGAAGAAGAAATTTTTGAACTGATGACTGCCTTTGCAGATCACAACAAAGACTACTTCCGTGCCGATTACAAGGCTCTACGCGAGGAACTTGCTCAAATCCCTGAAAACTTAGAAGGATATAGCACAGAAAGTCTCGATGCTCTCAAGGCTGCTAAAGAAGCACTAAACTACAATCTCAACCGTAATAAACAAGCTGAGTTGGATACACTTGTAGCTAACCTTAAAGCAGCAAGACTTGGTCTCAAACCAGCTGCAACTCACTCAGGAAGCCTTGATGAGAATGAAACTGCTGCCAACGTTGAAAACCGACCAGAGCTTATCACAAGAACGGAAGAAATTTCATTTGAGACTGTCAAGAAGGAAAATCCTAACCTTCCAGCAGGACAAGAAAAAGTTGTCACTGAAGGTGCCAAAGGTGAACGTACAATCTACGTCTCAGTTACTACTGAAAATGGTAAGGAAACTGAAACAGTTCTTGAAGAAAAAGTCACAAAAGAAGCTGTCAATCAAGTGGTTGAAGTTGGAACTCCTGTCACTCACGTCGGAGACGAAGAAGGAGTTGCTCCTGTTGCAGATGCCAAACCACGTGTTGTGATCGAGGACGAAGAAATTCCGTTTACAACTATCACTCGTGAAACTGATGCATTGACAAAGGGAGAAACTCGTGTCGTAACTGAAGGTGTTAAGGGACGTCGTAGTCATTTCTATTCTGTGTCTACTGCTGCTGACGGAAGCGAAGTGAAAACATTGGTTACTAGTGTTGTTGCTCAAGAACCAGTTACTCAAATCATCGAAGTTGGGACTCCTGTAACACATGTGGGAGACGAAAAAGGACTAGCTCCTGTAGCGGAAGAAAAACCAAAACTAGAGATTCCAAATATACCGGCTTCTATTGCAGAAGAAAAACCAGCACTAGAAATTCCAAATGTGCCAGCTCCTATTGCAGAAGAAAAACCGAAATTAGAGATTCCAAGTAAACCAGCTCCAGCAACTGTTCCTGCTGAGGAAAACAAACCTCTTCCTCAAGGACCAGCTCCTGTGGCAAAAGAAAATAAACTTCCTGAAACAGGAAGCCAAGGTTCAGAATGGTTGATTGCTACAGGTTTGATGGCTGCACTCACAGCTTATGGACTTAGCAAGAAAAAAGATTAAGCACAAATAAAAAGCGAGATACAATCTCGCTTTTTTTATTGTCATTAGTCACCCAAACCGATACGTTCGAAGATTTCATCCACCCGTTTGGTGTAGTAGGTTGGGTTGAAGATTTCGTCGATTTCTTCTTGAGTGAGGCGTGATGTTACTTCTGGATCAGCTTCAAGAAGTGGTTTGAAGTCTACTTGGTTATCCCATGATTGGGCTGTCTTTGGTTGAACAAGGTCGTAAGCTTGCTCACGTGTCATGCCTTTTTCAATCAAAGCAAGCATGGCACGTTGGCTGAAGATCAAACCAAATGTAGAGTTCATGTTGCGGATCATGTTTTCTGGGAAGACTGTCAAGTTCTTAACTATGTTTCCGAAACGGTTGAGCATGTAGTCAATCAAGATTGTTGTGTCTGGTGCGATGATACGCTCAGCTGATGAGTGAGAGATATCACGTTCATGCCAAAGGGCTACGTTTTCATAAGCTGTTACCATGTGACCACGGATCACACGCGCAAGACCTGTCATATTTTCAGAACCGATAGGGTTGCGCTTGTGAGGCATCGCAGATGAGCCTTTTTGCCCTTTGGCAAAGAATTCTTCTACTTCGCGTTGCTCAGATTTTTGAAGACCACGGATTTCCGTTGCCATACGCTCGATGGAAGTCGCGATACTAGCAAGAACTGCAAAATACTCAGCGTGAAGGTCACGAGGAAGCACCTGTGTAGAGATTTCTTGAGCACGGATACCCAATTTGTCACAGACGTATTTCTCAACGAATGGTGGGATATTGGCAAAGTTACCGACCGCACCCGAAATCTTACCAGCTTCCACACCAGCAGCCGCATGCTCAAAACGCTCGATGTTCCGTTTCATTTCGCTGTACCAAGTTGCCAATTTAAGACCAAAAGTTGTCGGCTCAGCGTGCACACCGTGGGTACGCCCCATCATGATGGTGAACTTGTGTTCTTTGGCTTTGTCAGCGATGATATTGAGGAAATTTTCAAGATCCTTGCGGATGATGTCGTTGGCTTGTTTGTAGAGGTAACCATATGCCGTATCTACTACGTCAGTAGAAGTCAAGCCATAGTGAACCCACTTACGCTCTTCACCAAGAGTCTCAGAAACCGCACGCGTGAAAGCCACCACATCGTGACGCGTTTGTTGCTCGATCTCCAAAATACGGTCGATGTCAAAGCCCGCTTTTTTACGGATCAAAGCCACATCTTCCTTAGGAATTTCTCCCAACTCGGCCCATGCTTCGTCAGCCAAGATTTCCACCTCAAGCCAAGCACGGTATTTATTTTCTTCAGTCCAAATGTTCGCCATCTCAGGGCGAGAGTAACGTTCGATCATTGTTTGTTCCTTTCTTTTGATGTTTCACTTATGTGGGGCGGATGTCAGCAACTTCCTTTAGAGTCTCAAGATTCCCGTCGCTTACGCTTTCCCTACGGCGTGAAACAGTCATTTTATTCAAATTCTTCTTTCCCAATCCACACTGATGGATAATGATCCAGTGTATTCAAATCCGTATCCAGCGGGGCATCATAGATAGCCAAATAGTTTTCAGGATATTGTGCAACTAGCTCTTCATACTTCGCTTTCACTTTTTCGTGATCGCTACTAGCATACAAGACTTCGACGACTGCTCCCGTCTTTTCTTTTTCAACAAATGCGTTGACAATGAGTTGAATCATAAAACCTCCTAAAGCGAAATCCCCTTCATGTTTGCTTCTAGAATGGGCATGTCCACACCTAACTCCTGACCGGTCTGATAGACACTTTGACAACAGTAGAAAATATCCTGTTTATCATTGTGTAAGGTCATGATTTTTCGTGTCAGCTCATTTTTCGCAAACATGACTTTCATGGCCTTGCCGGCTATCCAAGCGGGAATTTTGTAGGGCAAGAGTTCGGCTTTGTAAAGCTTCAAATTCACGCCACGCGCTTCTACGACTTTCAAAGCCTCTCGAATGGCCTTAATGGCCAATGATAATTCCGAAGAACTATTCATCAAGTTCAGAGCCAATTCTTCTGGATTTTCCAGATTCCCTGAACGTGCAGCTGTCGAAGTGACACTCGCATTAATCGCCATGTGAATCCAAATCCATTCGACCATATCATGAGGCACTTCCCACTTCAAATCTGCAGAAGTCAGTAAATCCGTCAGATCAGAATAGTTAGAAATCTGTGCTTTTTGTTCACCTTCTAGCATTAAATGGTCAAATAAGACACCATCCAAATGGTCCTCCTGCATATGACCACCCGCTGTCGGGAAAGCCAGAATATAGTCGTAATCTCCTGCCCACTCTTGGACCTCTTTTCGAGTATTCCAGAAATTGCAGAAGAAAACGAGAGTGCCTTTGATATTATTTTTTCGCAAGGTTTCCACAGCTTCTTTGACAAACCCATGACGCACACTCAGAAAAATAAAATCATATTCCGAATCAGCTTCCGCCACATGAACCTCATAGGTGTCGTGTTTGTTCTCACCTTTGGAATGATAACGGCCATCTAGCAGATCAACCAACAACTCCTTGGGAGCATTGTTTTTCTTACTATCTCTAAGTACGTGTTCCACTTGATGGCCTGCTTTTTGAAAGGCGTAGGCATAGGTGGTCCCGATGACTCCAAGTCCTAGAATCGCTATTTTCACTTAAAAATCAATCCCTTTCCCAAACTCCTCAACCTCATCCGGCACATCACTAAACAAAGTCACATGTCCCATTTTGCGGTTGTGCTTTGCTTCTAGTTTACCATATAAGTGGAGGTGGGCGCTTGGATTTTCTGTAACATAACGCTCAGCTGTTTCGACGTGTTGACCGAGAACGTTGAGCATGACAGCAGGGGCATGGAGGTGGATTGCTGGAAGTGGTGCTCCGAGAACGCCCAAGATATGGGTGTCAAACTGGGAAAAATCGCAGGCTTCAATCGAGTAGTGGCCAGAATTGTGTGGGCGTGGGGCGATTTCGTTGACGATGATGTCATCAGCTGTCGCAAACATTTCTACACAAAGGGTACCAGAGAGGTTCAGTTGTTCAGCGATTCGCACTGCCATAGCTCTGGCTTTTTCTGCTAAATTTGCTGAAATACGTGCTGGAACAATGGTTTTAGACAGGATATTGTTGCGGTGGATATTTTCCTGAACTGGGAAGACTGTCACATCCTTGCCGTTACCAGAAACGATGACAGAAATCTCAAGGTCGAAATTGACAAATTCTTCCAAAACGCAGTCTGCTGAATCGGCTAGTGCCTTGGCTTCTTCCAAATCTGCTTCTGAACGAATAACCTTTTGTCCATGCCCATCGTAGCCACCGGTCGCCGTCTTAAGGACATAGTTTTTCGACAGGTCGATAGCTGCCAAATCTTGGCTTGAGGTCACAACCTTGTAAGGAGCAACGGTGACTTGAGCCTTGTTTGAGAGGAAGTCCTTCTCAAAGATACGGTTTTGTGAAATACGAAGCAGGTCTGTCCCTTGTGGAAGCTGACCATCTTTGATAACAGCGTCAAGGCCGTCAGCGTCGACATTTTCAAACTCATAGGTCAGGACATCGCAACGCTCCGCCAACTGACGGAGGGCGTCCACATCATTATAAGGCGCCACGATGATTTCCGCCACACGAGAGGCTGGGCAATCCGCCGCAGGATCCAGCGCGATAACCTTGTGACCCATGTAGATAGCAGAAATGGCCATCATCTGACCCAGCTGACCACCACCGATAATTCCGATTGTTTTAGATGAGCTCATTTGTAGACTCCTCTGCTATTTTCCCTTGTTCTTCTGTGAAATCTGCCAAAGCTGTCGCGATAGTCTGATCCTCTACTGACAGGAGACGGAGGGCAAAGAGGGCTGCATTGGTCGCACCTGCTTCACCGATAGCCATGGTTGCGACTGGCACACCACCTGGCATCTGAACGATAGAATAAAGAGAATCCACACCGCTCAGGGCACGAGATTTGACAGGTACCCCGATGACTGGAAGGGTAGTCTTAGCAGCTACCATGCCTGGCAAATGGGCTGCGCCACCCGCACCCGCGATGATGACCTTGATGCCACGGCTACGTGCTTCTTCGGCATGTTTAAACATGAGGTCAGGTGTACGGTGTGCGGAAACAACTTTCTTTTCGTAGGCTACACTGAAACGGTCCAGGACTTCGGCGGTTTTTTGCATGGTTGCCCAGTCGGATTTTGAGCCCATTATGATGGAAATTACTGGTTTCATTACTTCTCCTTTTTTAATAATCGTCTATTGTAGTGCGGACGTAAGCGACCACCTATGGCGTTCCATTACTAAAACTGGAGCCTGGGTCTCCAGTTTTCCACTCCTAATAGCAAAGCTACTAGGAGTTCCACTACTGCGACGATTATCCTATACTAGCTCGCTAACGCTCGCAAATTAAGCGACCATTACCTTAGTTTGGCTCGCTTTCGCTCGTCATGGCAAATATGTCTGTTAATCTTTTATGGCCTTGCTTCCGATATCGGTTCGGCAGAAGAGGCCTTCTGTGTTTTGGTTGTTGAGTTGGCTGTAAATGATGTTTTGGCCGTCTTTGACGGTGTCTGCTGTGGTGACTAGCATATAGACACGTCCACCGTTTGATAGCAGTGCTCTGCTATTTTCAGCAAATTTGGCACCGGCATAGTAGGTGATGATGTCGCCCTCTGTCTTGGCTGGAAGCTTGACACCCTTCTCATAAGCGAGTGGGTAGCCGTTTGATGCTACAACCACACCAAGTGTCACACCCTTGTCTGTCCATGTGATAGCTGGCTCCTTGCCCTCCAAAATATCCGTGATATTTTGCGCAAAGTCAGATGTCAAACGAGGCAAGATGATTTGTGTTTCAGGATCTCCAAATCGAGCGTTGAACTCGATGACTTTGGGTCCATCAGCTGTCAAGATAAGACCAGCGTAAAGAACACCCAGATAAGATCGTCCTTCCTGAATCATCCCTTCGAGAACTGGCTTGACAATAGTGTCAACCGCTGTGTCAACCACGCTCTGTGGCAAGTGAGGAACTGGCGCGTAAGCCCCCATCCCACCAGTATTCGGCCCCTTGTCACCATCATAGGCACGCTTGTGGTCCTGAGCTGTTGGCATGATGTAGAACTTGTCGCCATTGACAAAAGCAAAGAGAGAGAACTCTTCTCCGTCAAGGAATTCCTCGATAACCACACGCGCACCTGAGTCACCAAATTTATTGTCCAAAAGCATCTCGTGAGCGGCTTCCACTGCTTGCTCAACCGTTTCAGCAACGACGACACCTTTACCAAGGGCTAAACCGTCTGCCTTGACTACGATCGGAGCACCTTTCTCCTCGATGTAGGCCTTAGCTTCCTCGAAATCTGAAAAGGTTCCATAGGCTGCTGTAGGAACGTCATATTTGACCATGATTTCCTTAGCAAAATCCTTAGACCATTCCAGCTCAGCCGCAGCCTTGGTCGGACCAAAAGCCTTGAGACCAGCTGCATTGAAATCATCCACAATCCCAGCTGCAAGGGCGTCATCTGGGCCAATGAAGGTCCAAGCAATATCGTTGGTTTTTGCAAATTCAATCAATTTAGAATGTTCGGAAATGGAGATATTTACCAACTCTAAACCATCCAGAGTCATCCCGTCATTTCCAGGAGCTACAAAAACCTGTTCAATATCTTTAGACTCCAGCAACTTCTTAGCAATCGCATGTTCACGACCACCTGAACCGACAACAAGCAGTTTCATCTCTCAACCTCTTTTGCGAATTATTTATTAATATTATACCATAAACGTTCGTTTTAATCTTGTTTCGTTTTGCTTTAAAAGCAAAAAAAGGAAAGAAAATGTTTTCTTCCCTTTTATTTTCTTAATGTCTAAAATGTCTCACGCCTGTGAAGACCATAGTCAAGCCGTATTTATCAGCAGCTTCGATAGACTCTTGATCACGGACTGACCCCCCTGGCTGGATGATAGCCTTAATACCTGCTTTAGCGATTTCTTCCACGTTATCCGCAAATGGGAAGAAGGCATCCGAAGCAAGGACAGCGCCGTCAAGACGGTCTTTAGCTTGGCCAATGGCAATGCGGACGGAAGCCACACGATTGGTTTGACCAGGGCCAACGCCAAGTGTCATGTGGTCATTAGTCACTATGATTCCGTTTGATTTGACATACTTGATAGCTTTCCAAGCAAACTCAAGGGCAGTCGCTTCTGTCTCAGTTGGTTGGCGTTTGGTTACCACTTGCCAGTCAGCTGGGTGTTCTTTGATCACGTCTTGGTTTTGAACGAGGAGTCCACCGACAACACCTGTGTATTCTGCTTCTACTTCGCTAGCGTCTTGAGCATCAAATGGCAACTCAAGGATACGCAAGTTTTTCTTCTTGGTTGTCAAAATTTCAAGTGCTTCATCTGTATAGCTTGGTGCGATGATGATTTCAAGGAAAACACCGTGCATCTTCTCAGCTGTCGCAGCATCCACCTCACGGTTAAGAACAACGATCCCACCGAAGATAGAAACTGGGTCAGACTCATAAGCATAGTCCCAAGCTGTTTCGATATCGTCAGCCTGACCGATTCCACATGGATTCATGTGTTTGAGAGCCACAACGGTTGGACGTTCTTTGAAATCACGAATGATACGAATGGCAGCATCCGCATCACGGATATTGTTGAATGACAATTCTTTACCGTTAAGCTGTTTAGCTGAAGCAATCGAATAATCCGTTGGTAAGGCTTTTTGATAGAAATCGGCATCCTGTTGAGGGTTTTCGCCGTAACGCATTGGTTGTTTAAGGTCATAGGTCAAAGTGAGTTTTTCAGGTTTTGTTTCTCCCACTTGAGCTGTGAAATACTCTGCAATCAAGGCATCGTAGCCCGCTGTGTGACGGAAAACCTTTGCTGCCAAACGTTGGCGAGTTTCGTAAGTTGTTTCACCATTTACTGACAATTCGTCAAGAACAAGAGCATAGTCAGCAGGATCTACAACAACTGTTACGCTAGCGTGGTTTTTAGCCGCTGAACGAAGCATTGATGGACCACCGATATCGATGTTTTCAACCGCGTCAGCGTATGTCACGTCAGGTTTGAGGATGGTTTCCTTGAATGGGTAAAGGTTAACCACAACAAGGTCGATAAGTTCAATATTATTGACCTTAGCCGCCTCTAGGTGACTATCGAGATCACGACGAGCGAGGAGACCACCGTGGATATTTGGGTGGAGAGTCTTAACACGACCGTCCATCATTTCTGGGAAACCAGTCACATCGTCAATAGCAATGGTTTCCACCCCAGCATTGTCAAGGGCAACCTTGGTCCCACCTGTCGAGATGATATCCCAACCAAGTTTTTTGAGTTCTTGGGCAAATTCAACAATGCCCGCTTTGTCTGAGACTGAAATAAGTGCTCGTTTAGTCATTTTCTTTCTTTTCCTTTTTTAAAAAAGTTCTTTCTCTGCTACAGTCGAAAATTTTCTTTCAGCTCTAGCACTTCCTTATTTGCGTGCAACTCCCAAACTATCCAAGACTTCTGGATAGAGCTTGTACTCTGTTTCGTGGATGCGAGTCTCGAAAGTATCAAGGGTATCATTCTCTAGACGTGGCACACGGACTTGTTTGATAACCTTGCCAGTATCAACGCCAGAATCCACCCAATGAATAGTCACGCCAGACTGGTCAACGCCTGCATTCCAAGCATCCTCAATACCATGAGCGCCTGGAAATTCAGGGAGATATGCCGGATGAATATTGATGATACGACCTTCATAAGCTTCTAACAAGGTTGACCCGACGATTTTCATGTAGCCTGCGAGACAAACGAGGTCAATCTGGTGTTCATCCAAGAGTTCGACGATGGCTCCTTCATAGTCTGCCTTGTTTTCAAACTCCTTGAGTTCAAAAGCGTAGGATAATACCCCAAGATTCTCTGCACGCTCAAGTACATAGGCATCGCGATGATCTGAAAAGACAAATTCTACTGGAAATTGTTCCGCAATCACCTGAAAGTTTGAGCCGTTACCAGAGGCAAAAACAGCAATTTTTTTAGCCATTATTTAATCACCACACTAGCATCTGTCTTCTTCACAATTCGACCGATTTCATACACAGGCTCGTCGAGAAGTTCTTTGACACGTTTCACATATTCTGGCTTCACCGCAAGCATGAGACCAATTCCCATGTTAAAGATTTCAAACATTTCTTCGTGTTTAATTTGGCCATATTTTTCAAGGGCTTTGAAAATTGGAAGGACTGGGACTTTGCTTTCGTCAATTTCAGCAGCCAAGTCATCCGCGAACATCCGTGGGACATTTTCGATGAAACCACCACCTGTGATGTGGGCGATTCCGTTGACCAATTCTTCTTTGATGAGTGGCAAAGCTGCTTTGACGTAGATACGAGTTGGTTCCAAAAGAACGTCTTTAAGTTTCTTCCCTTCAAGTTCTGGGAGAACTTCTTCTCCTGTATAGTCCGCAAAGACACGACGAACAAGGGAATAACCATTTGAATGGATACCGCTTGAAGCAAGACCAAGAAGCACGTCTCCCTCTGCTACTTTTGAACCGTCGATGATTTGGCTTTTTTCAGCAACACCGACCGCAAATCCAGCCAAGTCATAGTCGTCTTCACCGTACATACCAGGCATTTCAGCAGTTTCACCACCGATGAGGGCTGCACCAGCTTGCACACACCCTTCGGCCACACCAGCAACCACTTGTTCTAGCTTAGCTGGTTCATTTTTACCAGTTGCGACGTAGTCCAAGAAGTAAAGAGGCTCTGCACCTGCAGCGATGATATCGTTAACACACATGGCCACACAGTCTTGACCGATGGTATCGTGTTTGTCGTACTTAATAGCCAGCATGAGTTTAGTACCAACACCATCTGTACCTGAGATCAAAACAGGTTCTTTGACACCTGTTTTTGAAAGGTCAAACATGCCACCGAAACCACCAAGAGCTCCCATGACACCTGCACGCTCTGTACGGGCAACGTGTTTTTTGATCCGTTCTACAACCTCATAACCCGCTTCAACGTCCACACCCGATTGAGCATACGCATTCTTATTTGTCATTTGTTTATTCCTTTTCCTTTCCTTCAATGGGAAATTTTATTTGTAAAAACTCGTTTTTTCTTCCAAACTTCTACGATATTCTTCTTCATAGTCATAGAGAGGAGTTGGATATTTCCCATCAAAGTAAGCCACACAGAGACCGCCATTTGGCGCATCTGTTTCAATCCCAATAGAGTTAATCAAGCCATCAATTGAAAGATAGGTCAGGCTATCCGCACCAATGATTTGGCAAGTTTCCTCAACGGTATGATTGGCCGCAATCAGCTCCTGACGTGTCTGGATATCAATCCCGTAAAAACATGGATAGGCAAGAGCAGGACTCCCGATGGCAACGTGCACTTCTGATGCCCCCGCTTCTTTCAAAAGTTGGACAATGCGACGAGATGTTGTTCCTCGTACAATGGAGTCATCAATCATGACAACACGCTTGCCTTTCACGACACCAGAAACGGCAGAAAGTTTCATCCGAACCCCTTGCTCACGCAATTCTTGAGTTGGCTGGATAAATGTACGTTGGGTATATTGGTTCTTGATGAGACCCATTTCATTTGGTAGACCTGATTCTTCAGCAAAGCCCATAGCTGCGCTGAGAGAGGAGTTTGGCACACCGACTACGATATCAGCTTCGTGCTTGAACTCGCGTGCCAATTGAGCTCCCATTCGCTTACGGGCTGTATGGACATTGACACCATGGATATTGGAGTCAGGACGAGCAAAATAGATATACTCCATGGAACAGATAGCCAACTGAGTATCGTTTGTGTAGCTATCATACTGGATACCATTGTCGTCAATAATGACAATCTCGCCTGGTTTCACATCGCGAATCCACTCAGCACCGATGACTTCAAATGCACAGGTTTCAGATGAAACAACAACTGCTCCATTAGCCATTTTCCCGATTGATAGAGGTCGGAAGCCATTTGGATCAAGGGCTGCAATTAACTTATCTTCAAACATCAAGAGATAAGCGAAACCACCTTTGACAAGACTAAGTGCTTCCTTGATTTTTCCCATCAAATTTGGATTGTGGCTACGGCGAATAAGATGAGCCAAAATTTCTGAATCTGAAGTTGAGCTGAAGATTGCCCCTCTTTGTTCCAATTCTTGCTTGAGAGATTCTGCATTGGTCAGATTCCCATTATGAGCCAGACCAAACTGCATATCGTGAAAGCGGAAAAGGAAAGGTTGGATATTGTCTACAGAAGCTTCTCCCGCAGTCGCATAACGCACATGTCCAATCGCTCCAGTTCCTGTCAATTTATCCAAATTAGCAGGATTTTTGAAAACTTCTGATAAAAGCCCCATATCACGATGGCGCTTCAATTGTCCGTGGTCATTGGAGAGGATTCCTGCCCCCTCCTGACCACGGTGCTGAAGACTGTGGAGACCAAAATAGGTCAACTTAGCAGCATCTGGATGTCCCCAGATACCGAAAACACCACATTCTTCATTAAGAGATTTTACTTCGTATGTCATTTTATATACCTTTTATTCTCCAGTAAAGTATTTAACCGCTGATGCAAAGAGATGTTGATCTTTATTGCCTGGAATATTTTGGAAGAGACCGTCTTCGAAACGTTCTGAGTGACCCATCTTACCAATAATTTGACCGTTCTTGCTGGTAATACCTTCGATCGCATTAACAGAACCATTTGGATTGTATTTAGAATCCATGCTTGGTTTACCATCAAAGTCAACATATTGGGTAAAGATTTGACCATTGTCACGAAGCTCTGCAAATTCCTCAGCTGTCACGACAAACTTCCCTTCACCGTGCGATACTGGGATGGCATGGATGTCACCAACTTCTACTCCGGCAAGCCATGGTGAGTTGGTGTTGGCAATACGTGTCTCAACCATCTTGGCCACGTGTTGGTTAGCATCATTGTAGAAGAGGGTTGGACTGGTGCTACTTGCATCTTCAAAGTTACCGTATGGAAGAAGACCTGATTTAACAAGGGCTTGGAATCCGTTACAGATACCGATAATCAAACCACCACCTTCGATGAAGCTATCAATAGCTGCACGTACTTTTTCATTGAGCAAGATGTTGACGATGAATTTAGCTGATCCATCTGGTTCATCCGCTGCTGAGAAACCACCTGCAAAGAAGATAATGTTAGCTTTTTCGATATTGTCAACCATAGTGTCAACAGACTTGACAATAGCCTCTTCATTAAGTGTTACAAATGGTACCAAGTTGACTTTTGCACCTTCTTTTTCAAAGGCTTTAGCTGAATCGTACTCAGAGTTAGTACCTGGGAATACTGGGATGTAAACCACTGGTGTCTCAACTGTTTCTTTAGCTTTGATAACTGCATCTGATGTTACAGCAGGCACTTCTTCCAACTCAGTTGCTTGTGCAAATTCCGTTGGGTAAACTTCTTCCAATTTACCTTGGAAGGCACTGTCAAGTTTGTGTCCATCAAGCGTTACATCGTTGACAGTAAGTGTAAAGTCAGCTGCTGTTTGTCCAATCTTGGCAACACCTGCAATCTCTTCCGGAGATGTGAAGATAAATCCACCCAATTGAGCTGTCAAAGCAGTCTCAAGATTTTCAAGGGCTACAGTGGCACCAATATGGTTACCAAAACTTGCAAGTGCAAGTGCTTCAAGGACACCTCCATATTTGACAGCTGATGCAGATGTGACTTTATGATCAGCTTGGATGGCTTCAAACTTAGCAAAGTTAGACTTGATGAGATCGAAGTCAATTTCTTGTGCCAAAGCTTGACCAGGAATGTAGTAAATATTTTCACCAGTAGCTTTGAATTCTGGAGAAAGAACCTTACGGCTATCTGCAGTTGTTACCCCAAAAGCAACCAAGGTTGGTGGTACTGTCAATTCTTCAAAGGTACCAGACATAGAGTCCTTACCACCGATAGATGGCAAAGCAAGTTGAATCTGAGCTTCGATTGATCCAAGGAGAGCAGCTACTGGTTGACCAAAACGCTCTGCTTGTTTATCCATACGCTCGAAATATTCTTGATAAGAGAAACGAGCCTTAGACCAGTTTGCACCAGCAGCAACCAAACGAGCTGTTGCTTCGATGACTGCATAAGCAGCGCCATGATATGGAGACCATTCTGCTACATAAGGGTTGAATCCTTGCGCCATAACAGAAGCAGTTGTTGTCACGCCATGTTGGACTGGCAATTTCTGTACAGAAGCTTCCGTTGGTGTGATTTGGTAGCGACCACCGAGTGGGTGATTGACTGTTGAACGACCAACTGAACTATCAAAGATGGTTTGTAAACCTTTTTGACTTGCATGGTTGAGGTCAGCCAAGACTTCAAGAGTATCCGCTTCAAGGGTTTCAGCAGATGTTTGACGTTCTTCTGGAAGCTTGACATCCTTGTCAACCACCTTAGCATCTACAACCACACGTACACCGTTTGTATCAAGGAAACGACGTTCCAAATCAACGATGGTTTCACCATTCCAGTGCATGACAAGATTTGGTTTTTCAGTCACTGTCGCTACGACAACTGCATCAATATTTTCTTTGTTACATTCAGCAACGAAAGCATCTACATCTTCTGGACGAACCACTACAGCCATCCGTTCTTGAGATTCTGAGATAGCAATTTCTGTACCGTTTAAACCTTGGTATTTCAATGGCACTTTGTCTAGATCAATTTCAAGACCATCTGCCAATTCACCGATCGCCACACAGACACCACCGGCACCAAAGTCATTTGATTTCTTGATCAGACGGGTCACTTCCCCATTACGGAAAAGACGTTGAATCTTACGTTCTTCGATGGCATTCCCTTTTTGAACCTCAGCACCAGCTGTTTCAACAGACTCAACTGTTTGAACTTTAGATGAACCTGTCGCACCACCGACACCGTCACGTCCAGTCTTCCCACCGAGCAAGATAATCACATCACCAGCTTCAGGTTTTTCACGGACAACATTTTCCTTAGGAGCCGCACCGACAACTGCACCTAGCTCCATACGCTTAGCAACGAAACCTGGGTGGAAGTATTCACGAACATAAGTTGTTGCAAGACCAATTTGGTTACCATATGAAGAATAACCATGAGCTGCTGTTTTAGAAATCACTTGTTGTGGCAATTTACCAGCGCGAGTTTCTGAAATTGGAGCCGTGATATCACCAGCACCTGAGATACGCATGGCTTGGTAAACGTATGAACGACCTGACAATGGGTCACGAATGGCACCACCGATACAAGTAGCCGCTCCACCAAATGGTTCAATCTCCGTTGGGTGGTTGTGTGTTTCATTCTTGAACATAAGAAGCCATGGTTCTTTGACACCATTGACATCCACTTCAATTTCAACTGAGCAGGCATTGATTTCATCAGACACTTCCATGTCATCCAAACGACCATTAGCACGCTCATAACGGCCAAAAATAGTCGCCATATCCATCAAGGTTTGAGGTTTTTCTGTACGTCCCAACTCATCACGCATGGCAATATACTTGTCATAAGTCGCTTGCAATTGTTTTTCAAATTTAGAAGCTGAGAAGTCGATGGTTTTCAACTCAGTTTCGAAAGTTGTGTGACGGCAGTGGTCAGACCAGTAAGTATCCAAAACCTTCAACTCAGTCTCAGTCGGTACACGTCCAATGGATTTGAAGTAATCTTGAATGAAGAGAAGGTCATCCACTTCCATTGCCAATCCTTGCTCAGCCTTATACTGTGCAAAATCTTCTGCTGTATATGTTTCAAAGAAATCCAAATTTGGAATGGTCTTGTCAGACTCAGAGAAATCCTGTTTCGCAATACCAACAGTGATGTCTTTGAAACGAGAATCCACTGGGTTCAAGAGATAGTTTTTAACAGCTTCCAATTCATTCGCATCAATATCCTTATTGACCAAGTAAAGTTGTGCTGTGTTCACTGTTACATCATTTGAACTACCCAACAAAAGCAAAGCTTCTTGTGAAGACGCCGCACGTTGATCAAATTGACCAGGCAAACTTTCGATAGCAAAGAAAGCATACTTCTCAAGGTCAGCCTTAACCTCAGCTTCATCCAAAACAGTATCGGTCACCTGCTCAGAAAAAATATGTTTTTCCGCACGCGCAAACAAATCCTCTGCCAAACCAAAAACATCATAAACCTGAACAATCCGAAGATCATTCAAAGTTTTCAACTGAAGATTATGTTGTAATTCTTTTACTAAAGAGTCAGATTTGACACGAAAATCAGCTTTTTTCTCAACGAAAATACGTTTATCCATTTTAGTTCCTTTATCTATTTCTACTTAAAGATTGTAGTGACGACCAAGTAAAACTTTACTTCAATCCCTGCAACTTCTCTAACACGACCTTATAAACATCCGTTAGACTGCCCAAATCTCTACGAAAAACATCCTTGTCCATGTGGTGCCCTTCAGCATCCCAAAGGCGGCAGTTATCTGGAGAGAATTCGTCTGCCAAGATGATTTTGCCATCCTTATCAAAACCGAATTCCAATTTGAAATCAATCAAACGAAGACCAATTTGCGCAAACCAATCTTTCAGCAATCCATTGATACGACGCGTTTCTTCCTTGATATAAGCGATTTGTTCATCATTGGCAATATCCAAAAACTTCACATGCTCATCATTGATAAATGGATCATCCAAATCATCGTTTTTGTAGTAAAATTCAACGATTGGAGTTTTCAAGTCCAAACCTTCTTCAACACCGAAACGTTTTGAGAAAGAACCCGCAGTCACGTTACGAAGCACAACCTCCAAAGGAATGATTGAAACCTTCTTGTTCAATTGTTCTGTATCAGAGATACGTTCGATAAAGTGAGTAGCCACACCCGCAGCATTCAATTTTTCAAAAATAAGAGACGAAATCTGATTATTGAGCACACCTTTGCCTTCGATGGTCTCTTTACGAGCACCATTAAGCATGGTAGCTTGGTCCTTATAAACGGACCTAATCACATGTTCGTCTTCTGTAGTATAGATATCTTTAGCTTTTCCCGTATAAATAAGTTTGCTGGACATTTTATTATTCGCCTTTCGTATTACTTTGCCTCATTCTAACACAAAAATAAGCATAAATCAAATGTTTTACGAACGTAAACGCATTCCCTTCTGAGTTTTATAAAAACTGTAAATCGTTTTAAGATTACAGTTTTTAAATATTATTTAAGAAAAAGTGATCATTATTCCCAATTCAAAAAATCATCCAAATAATAGCGTAAATAACTTTTCTTGCCTATGATTATTTGTAAGTGGCCTTCTAAACCATACCTAAGATTTTCAGCTTGTTCTCGAGTTATTTTTGTTTCCGCTTCTATTTTAAAGAAATTTCCTTGGTCAGTTTTGGTTGCAATTGTATCAATACTAGTGATAGTAGAAACAAGTCTCACTTGACCATTAGCGCCATTAGTCGTGGTAAAGCGTACAGAATCTCCAATCTTGATTCCCACAATATCTTTTGAACTAAGATAGGCCGTCAATTTTGTTTTCCCTTCTCTATCTAATAGTGGATATAATTTAGCCAGTAATGTTCCTTCTGTGACGACCGCAGATTGATTCCTTTCAGGATTGAGATAAAGAACTCCGTCTTCCTGGGCTCTTATTGTTCCTTTTTCAAGTAAGCTAGTTTGATTTTTTTTGCCTATTTCTCTTTCTAAATCATCTTGCTCTACAGCTATCTGCTCTTGTACAGTCGAAGAATTCTGAGAAAAGAGACCTATATTTGGCTGTGCAGTACTGTTCTTAAGGTTACTTGTTTTACTTTGATGATGTCTAAAACTCTCCAACTGATTAACATTGGCTTCATACTGAATCACATCTCCAACCTCCTGATACTGAACAAGTAAATCTCCTCGTTGCACTTGCTTGTTCTCTTCCAGATAATTAACTACCATCCGCCTATTACTAGTTGACTGGATATTAGCAATGATACGACTAGGTTCAACTGTAGCTTTCGAAGATAAACTAATTTCCTTTTCTGCAAACATTGCAAATCCAAACATAAACACTACCAAAAGTGACATAGGAAAAATCACTCGACTGGAAAAATTATGATAACGTCGATTATAAAATTCCGCACTTTCTAAAAATTCAAGGTACATTCTTTCTCCTTTCTAACAGTTAACTAAATGAGCATAAAAACTATTTCGAGCAAGCAAGTCAGCATGATTGCCCTCTTCTACAATCTTACCTCGATCCAAAACAACAACTTTCTCCACCCGTTCAGCAATAGTCAAGCGATGAGCAATGAAAACCAAGGTCTTATCTAGATTCATGAGATTGTCCACTATCCGTTTCTCTGTTAAGATATCTAGACTGCTCGTCGCCTCATCCAAAATCAAGATAGGGGCATCTGTCAAGAGAGCACGCGCCAAAGCAATCCTCTGGCGTTGACCACCAGAAATCCCGGCTCCATCAGAAGTCAATTCTGTCTGGTAATTCAAGGGCATACGCTCAATATCTTCACGAATTTCTGCTAGCTCAACTGCACGTAGTATATCCTCCTGAGTCGTACCCTCCTTGGCTCCAAGGAGAAGATTTTCTAATATTGTTCCATTAAATACATAAGGTTGCTGAGGTAAATAGTTGATATGTTGGCGCAGAGACTTTTTATCAATCTGATTTAAATTCATATCCCCCAGTCTGATTTCTCCCTGACTTGGGTTGAAAAAATTAACCATCATCTTAGCCAAGGTCGACTTCCCTGATCCTGAAACCCCTACAAGAGCTATTTTAGAGCCCTGTTTGATGTTCAAATTGATATCCGATAAGATATCTTGACCATAATCATACTTGTAGTGAATTCCCTTAAAAGTCATATCTCCTTGAACCATGCTCAAATCCTCTACCATTTTCTGTCCTTCAAACTCAGAGTTGACCCGATACACCTCGTTGAGACGACTATTCGCAACTTGAGCTGTTTGGAGCTTACTCTGAAGGTTGATAATGTTTTCTAAAGGATTGGTGAAATAATAAAGAAGCGTATTATATGTAATAAACTGGCCTAAACTCATCTTTCCATCCATAACGAAATTAGCACCCATCCATAATACGCAGACATTTAGCAGCAGTTGAGCAAATTTTTTAAGAGCTTTTTGCTGACTTTCTGCTCTGCTATAAGTAAAGGACCTTTTCAGATAGTCCACAAATTCCCTATCAAGCTTTTGGTAGCGTGTTTTTTCGCTAGCTAAGGATTTAATCGTTTCAATACCATTAATATCCTCTATAATAGAAGATGATAGGGTTGCATTTGCTTCCATGGTATCCCGGTTCATCTTTTCAAAAGGTTTCATAAAAGCAATAATAATTACAGCATAAATAGGAAGCCCCAATAAGCTCATGAAAAAGAGATTACTATTTTGCAAAAACAAAATTATGGAAATCATCAACATCATAGATATATCCAAAAAAATTGAAATAATGGTTGAAGTCAAGGCATCTATGATACTATTAGCATCTGTAAATCGTGACACGATCTCCCCCGTCCGACGTGTTGCAAAAAAGGACATAGGTAGATTAAAAATATGTTTGATATAAGATAAAATAACATCAATCGATAGACGTTGCCCAAGGATAATTAAAAGGTAATCTTGAGCAAAAGACAAAATCTGTTGAAGAGCATAAACGATAACAAGGCATATAGAAATAATACTTAGGGTCGAAGACGTCTGATTCGGTACATAAGTATCAATAATAGATTGTAGATAGTATGAACCAACGATGTTAATAAAGGTTACTAGAACGGTCGCTAATATGATATTGGTGATCAAACCTTTCTGATTTATCAAAATAGGTAGAAAAGAAGTCAAACTCTGATTCTTGTCCTTATGTGGCTGATAATTTGGGGAGGGAGCCACAAAGATAGTTGTCCCTGTCCATTCTTCTTCAAATCTTTCACGCGATAGTTTGGTCAATCTAACCTCTGGATCTGGATCAGCTATATGAATGTTCTGCTGATCCATCCCTGTCACTACATAATAATGAAAGAATTCTTTGTCCTTAAGCACGTGAACCACAAAAGGAAAGATTAAATTTGGAGAATCAAACAAAGTCATGTCTGCTTGAATTGCTTGTGGCTCAAAACCTAATGTTTCCGCAGCCTTCACCAGACCCAAAGCTGTCGTCCCATTTATAGTCGTTTTGGCTAATTCACGCAGACGTGCTAATGAATAATGGCTTCCAAAACAGCCAAACACCATGGCCAATGAAGCCACTCCACAGTCCTTCTGATCCATCTGTGAGCGATAGTGTTTTTTTCTGAATTTCATATTCTTATCCTTTTCTTAACAACCTAATTAAAAGTTCTGTAAGACTATTTTAGCCAAACAAAATAAGAAATTGATAACTCTTTCTAAAAAAACAGTATCTACACCCAAATAGCACTTTTAAAAGTTTAAGCAAGCATTTGGATTTTATAATTCGTTAAAATAAATATTCCACACGACAAAAAAACAACATGCTCTGCATGTTGCTTTTTTTATATTCTATTTTTGATAATTTCTAATACATCTGCGACGCTATTGAGGTTGTCGATTTCTTCATCACTAATTTCGATTCCAAATTCGTCTTCGATTGTTAAGATAAATTCCATCAAATCCACAGAGTCAGCATTCAAATCATCCTTCAAACTCAAGTTTTCGGTTACAACAAAGTCTTCTCCTTGACGTTCTTGGATAATCGTAACAACACGGTCAAAAATTTCTTTATCTGTCATATTATTCTCCTGAAAATTCACGCGCAGTTTGTGCAACTACATCTGTCTCAAGCATGGTACGAATCTGACGAAGCGTACTGTATACAGCCTTAGCGTCACTTGAACCATGAGTCTTAACAACAGGCGCCTTAACGCCAAACAAGACGGCACCACCAACATCTGAATAGTTGAGCTGTTTTTTCAAACCTCTGAGATTATCCTTGAGAAGGAATGCGCCGAGCTTGGCTCTAAGTCCGCCACCTACAATGGCATTCTTAAGTAATCCCATGATCCCCATAGCAGTACCTTCAATAGCTTTGAGAACAGCGTTTCCCGTGAAACCATCGGTTACGACTACATCTGCAACACCATCCATCAAGTCACGTGCTTCCACATTCCCGACAAAATTCAAACTCTCGTCAGCCGCTAATAAGTCATAGGCTTCCTTGCGTAGTGGATCTCCCTTACTGCTTTCTGTACCGTTGTTCAGAAGGCCAATACGGGGATTTGCAATACCACGAACATTCTTGGCATAGAATGAACCTAGAATTGCGTATTGATGGAGGTGATGAGCTGTATTTTCGGCATTAGCTCCGAGATCCAGCATATCAAAACCCTTACCATCAATCGTTGGCAATGTTGACATAAGCCCAGGTCGGTCGATATTTTTGATACGACCAACGATGAAAAATCCTGCCGCTAACAAGGCTCCTGTGTTCCCAGCAGAGAGAACAGCGTCTGCTTCTCCATCCTTGACAGCCTTAGCTGCCAATACCATGCTGGCATTTTTCTTCTTGCGGATGGCTTTTGTAGGCTCGTCATCAGAGTCAATTTTCTCATCTGTATGGATAATGCTGACGCGGTCTGTAGCTGTTAGATATTGCTTGATTTTACTTTCGTCTCCGTAAAGTTGAATCTCAATATCTAAAAAGTCAGCAAGGGCTTGATTGACACCCTCTACAATAGCTTGTGGTGCATAATCGCCACCCATTGCGTCTACTGCGATTTTTTTCATTTGTCTTCCTCTTTTAGTAATTGTCCCCAGTCGGCTAGGGAATCAATAAATTTCTTTGATTTTAGGTGAATACCGACATATTCCTCGTAGATTTGATCTATAAACTTACGCAAATCCTGCTTAATTTCAGACTTGAGCGAGATAGTCTCCAAGGTCTCAAAATCAATGGCTTGAAATTGATTGAGCAGATAAGGAATATTCGGATTCAAATGGCATCGTTTTTCATCTTCGTGGTAATGATCTGGGCAAAGGCAGGCACCATACTTGAATGAAAAATCAAAGGCCTGCCCCACACGATGACAAAAGGTACACTCATTAAAGTTGAGGCTGATTCCAAAACGTGTCAAAATTTGAATTTCAAAAATATTGGTCAAAACCTGATAGTCTAAGCCCTCTTCCATCAACTCCAAAGTCTTTTGCAAAAAAGCAAACAAGGGTGCGTCCTGCTGATTATCCTGCAAACTAGCATCTGCCAAGGCTGCAACATAGGTTGCATATGCCATAACAAAGAGGTCGCTATTGATTTTCGGAAAAGTCTTTACCTCATGGTAATCCTCGATATAGCTGAGTCCATCATCGTTAACCTTTAAGAGAAAACGAGCCAGCACCAAGGGTTGAATGACTGGAGCAAGTTTAGATTTGCTAGCATGTTTCACAAAAAACATCCGTTTCCCAGCTTGCTCTGTAAAGATTTTGACCAGCTTATCATCCTCACGAAAGTTACGATTGTAGAGCACCAGGCCTTGACTCGTAATAGACTGAATCATGCTTCTTTCATGTACTCCTCAAGACGTTTCATAGCTTCTTTAATCGTTTCCATGCTAGCTGCATAAGATAGGCGAACATACCCTTCTCCGTACTGACCAAAGGCAGCACCTGGGATAAAGGCAACAGCCTTCTTATGAGCAAAATCTTTTAGGAAAGCAAAAGAATCTTGATTGTAACCTGCAGGAATCTTAGCAAAAATGTAAAAGGCTCCATCTGGTTTGATAATCTCAAAACCAAGGTCCGTCATCTTCTCGATAATGTAGTCCCGACGTTGAATATACTCTTTCTTCATAGGTTCTGCATCGTCTTTACCAGCTGTCAAAGCTTCTACTGCAGCATGTTGCGTCATGGTATTTGCAGCAGTAACCAAGTACTGGTGACTCTTGATGAGTTGAGCTGTGAAGTTTGCTGGTGCAAAGATAAAACCTAAACGCCATCCTGTCATGGCATGGGATTTAGAAAGGCCGTTAATGATAATGGCTTGATCTCTCAGCATCGTTCCCAAAGAGACATGATTTTCCCCTGTATAGGTCAATTCTGAGTAGACCTCATCGCAGACTACGAAAATCTCATACTTACGTAGAACGTCTGCCAAGGCTTCTAATTGCTCGCGACTATAAGTGATACCAGTTGGATTAGCTGGATAGTTGAGAATGACGGCCTTAAGCTTGTCACCCTGCTCCAAAATTGCCTTTTCCAACATCTCAGGAGTCAAGACAAAACCATTTTCAGTCGTATCAATCTCGACAATCTCTGCACCAACTAGATTAACTATTGGCTCATAGCCAGGATAGGCAGGAGCTGGCAAGAGAACCTTGTCTCCTTCCTCCAAAATAGCTGTCAGAGTGGCTGATAGAGCCTCTGTCGCACCAATTGTGACCAAGATTTCATTCTCTGGATTGTAGTCTAGCTGATATTTCTCTTTTACAAATTCACTCGCCGCCTGACGCAATGTCAACAAACCACTCATCCCTGTATAGTAGGATTGATCTTGGTCAATGGCTCGCTTTGCAGCTTCCTTGACATGATCTGGCGTTGTAAAATCTGGTTCTCCCAAGGTCAATCGCAGGACACCAGGAATCTCTGAAATAGCCTGGTCAAATTGACGAATCAAGGAAACTTGTATCTTATCTAATTGTTTATTAAATCGTTTGGTTAAGTCCATATATATCCTCCTTGATCAAAGAACATATATCTATTATACTACAAAAGCTCTCTGACCGCAAAATTCCGTTTATTTGCAACCTTATTCCCACTTTCTATTTTACTTTTCTGACAGACAAGATTATAATAAGAAGTGCTTATTTTCGGAGGTTTTTATGTCATTTCTATCAAAAAATTGGGCAGGACTGTTAGCCTGTCTGATCATCTCAATCATCTCTTGGGTTTTAGGAGGCTTTCTGCCTGTTGTGGGAGCACCTGTTTTCGCCATTTTTATCGGAATGATTCTCCACCCCTTTCTCACTCCCTATAAACAACTGGATGCCGGTTTAACTTATAGCTCAAAAAAACTGCTTCAGTATGCTGTTATCTTGCTTGGGTTTGGACTCAATATCTCTCAAGTTTTCGCAGTAGGAAAATCCTCACTTCCTGTCATCCTATCTACTATTTCTATAGCCTTGATTGTTGCCTATCTCTTCCAGCGCTTTTTTGACCTAGATACAAAGCTAGCTACCTTGATTGGAGTTGGATCTTCTATCTGTGGCGGTTCTGCCATTGCAGCGACTGCTCCTGTTATTCACGCCAAGGAAAAAGAAGTGGCCCAAGCTATCTCTGTTATCTTCTTCTTCAATGTCTTGGCAGCTCTTATCTTCCCAACTCTAGGTTCTTGGCTCCATCTTTCTAACGAAGGTTTTGCTCTCTTTGCGGGTACTGCGGTCAACGATACTTCCTCTGTGACAGCTACTGCTAGTGCCTGGGATAGTCTTTACCATACCAACACTCTTGAGTCTGCCACTATTGTTAAACTGACACGCACCCTAGCTATTATCCCTATTACTCTCTTCCTCTCCTACTGGCAAAGCCGTCAACAAGGTAACAACCAAGGAGTGAAGCTTAAAAAAATCTTCCCCGTTTTCATCCTCTACTTTATCCTAGCTTCTCTGCTAACCACCGTCCTTACTTCTTTTGGTGTCAGCAATAGCTTCTTTTCTCCTCTCAAACAACTCTCCAAATTCCTCATCATCATGGCCATGAGCGCTATCGGTCTCAAAACCAACCTCATCGCCATGATCAAATCCAGTGGAAAATCCATTCTTCTTGGAGCCCTTTGTTGGATTGCTATCATCCTAACTAGTCTTGGTATGCAAACACTCCTCGGCATTTTCTAATACTCTTCGAAAATCAAATTCAAACCACGTCAACGTCGTCTTGCCGTACTCAAGTACAGCCTGCGGCTAGTTTCCTAGTTTGCTCTTTGATTTTCATTGAGTACAACACAAAAGGTAGCCCATCAGCTACCTTTTTACTGTTCAAGAATTAAACGTGTATGTTCTCTCTTAATACAACGGTTCATCACGATGTCATCGCATCCTCCAGCACGCAAGATTTCTTCTGCTTCCAAACTTTCAAGTCCTAGTTGTGCCCAGAAAATCTTGGCATCCGCCTTGAGAAAGTCTCGTGCTACATCAGGTAAAAATTCACTGCGACGATATACATTGACGATATCTACAGGGAAAGGAATTTCAGCTAGACTAGCATAAGCCTTTTCTCCTAAGATTTGACCACCTGCAGCCTTGGGATTAACTGGAATAATTTTATAACCACGAGCCTGCATTTCCTTGGTCACTCGATTACTAGTTGTTTCCTCGCGGTCAGACAAGCCCACTACGGCTAAGGTTTTACTAGTTGCTAGATACTGACGGACCACACCATCACTTGGATTGATAAATTCTTGAGTCATAGAAACCCTCCTTTTTCATCAGTATAGCACATTTTGAAAAGGCTTGCAGTCTTTGGCTACAAAAAATTTCCTAGCAGGAGAATACCGGCTAGGAAATTCATTTATTCAAGTGAAAGATTAGATTTTTTTCTCGATACTAAATAATGGAGAAAGTGGGCGTTTTTCGTGGATACGTACAATAGCATCACCAAGGAGGTGAGCAATAGAAATCTGTTCAATCTTATCAATCAAACGTTCTTCCGGAAGGTAAATAGTATCTAAAACCACCAACTTTTTGATAGCAGATTTTTGGATGTTCTCCAAAGCTGGTCCTGATAATACTGGGTGAGTACAGCTAGCATAAACTTCCACAGCTCCAGCTTCAGCCAAAGCATCGGCAGCATGACAGATAGTTCCAGCTGTATCAATCATATCATCAATCAAGATACAAGTTTTGCCCTCTACTTTACCAATGATATTCATCACTTCACTAGTATTCATCTTGTCTACACTTCGACGTTTATCAATGATAGCAATCGGTGTTTTCAAAAATTCAGCTAGCTTACGAGCACGCGTCACACCACCGTGGTCCGGACTTACTACCACATAGTCAGATCCAACCATGCCACGACGCTCAAAGTAATCTGCAATCAGAGGAGCACCCATCAAGTGATCAACAGGAATATCAAAGAATCCCTGAATCTGTGCAGCGTGCAAGTCAATTGTCAACAAACGATCTACTCCAGCTACTTCAAGCATATTTGCAACGAGTTTTGCAGTGATTGGTTCACGCGCTCTAGCTTTTCTATCCTGACGTGCATAACCATAGTAAGGCATCACAACGTTGACAGATTCTGCACTAGCACGTTTCAAAGCATCAACCATAATCAAAATCTCTAGTAGATTGTCATTTACAGGTGAGCTAGTTGATTGTAAGATAAAGACATGTTTCCCACGGATAGATTCTTCGATGTTAACTTGAATTTCTCCATCTGAAAATTGACGAACAGTCGATTTTCCCAATTCTATCCCAATTTCTTGCGCCACACGCTCTGCCAATTCTCTATTTGAAGAAAGGGCAAACAGCTTTAAATCAGAAAAAGACATGATTTCCTCCAGTATTTATGTATCACTTATGTTTTTTCACAATATTTTCCATCTACCATTGTAGCGCTTTTTTCTTGATTTTTCAATAAAAAATAAGACAAGAGTAGACATTTATACCCTTATCTTATGCTATTTTATATTAGTGATATTAAAGCAAAAATTTATCTATCTTATCATCCTACTTCATGCTACTCTAGAAGCTTTTCAATAGAAAGTTAGTATATCTCTCTCATACTACCTGTATCTACATCATAAACAGCTCCTGAAATTATGACATCATCTGGAATTAATGGACATTCTCGCAACAACTTCATATCCTCTCGGACACTCTCATCGATGTCTTGAAACGGTAAAAAATCCTGCCCAGATACATCAACTCCCAATTCACATTTCAAATGTTCTTGGAAATCCTCGTTCTTGAAGGTTTGAGCGCCACAGTCTGTATGATGGAGCACCACAATTTCTCTTGTTCCCATTTGTTGCTGGGAAATCACAAGCGAGCGAATCATATCATCTGTTACTCGACCACCCGCATTCCGTAAAATATGGGCATCTCCAAGGGCTAACCCTAGAGCTGGTGCAACGTGTAAACGCGAGTCCATACAAGTTACGATTGCAACCTTGGTCTTGGGTTTAATGGATAAGTGCAAATCTCCATGTAGTTCTACATAAGCTTGATTGGCTTTTAAAAAATTTTCAAAATAGGACATGTCAACTCACTTTCTAGTCTACCAGATAATTTGAACACCAAATTATTTATCTCCTATCTTACCATCTTTTCTTTGCCTTGTCAGTTTTCAGCTTTCATAAAAAAACTAGGACAGAGACATCCAGCATCTAGCTTGAGTTTCTGTCCTAGTCTTTATAGTTATGAACCTTTTTGAATATATTTGTTGAGGGAGCCTGCAAAGCTCTGAAGATTGAGACTTTGTACATAGACTTCACCAGTACCTCGGAAGGTGTTAACCACTCCTTCGCCTGTACCGATAGACTGCCAGAAGCCATTTTCTAAGTGGATATTATAGTCCAAAGACTGGCTCCAAGCCACCACATGGGCATTGTCAATCGTTATTTCTTGGTTTTGAAGCTCAATTTTCTTAATAGAACCAAAAGCATTAGCCAAAAGAGTTCCCTGACCTTGGGTAGTCATCACAAAAAGCCCGCCTTGCCCTCCGAACAGAGCTTTTCCAATAGATTGACGTTCCATTGTATAGAAAGCCGTACCATCAAGAGCTAGAAAGGCCCCATCATTCAATCTGTACTGCTTTTCCCCTAGCTCAAGAGCAATCACTTGGCCAGGAGTATCTGGTGCTAGAGCAAGGTTGCCGTTGTCAGACTCTGCAACAGCTTGAGTAATGAAGGTGCTTTCGCCAGAAACCATGGATCGTCCCACGGCTTTGACAAAACGTCCTAAACCAGAACCGCTAGCATTGAGCTGAGTATTGAGGCTTACATTGGGTGTGTGGTAGACCATGCTACCACGCTGAATAAAGACTGTTTCTCCTTGATTGAGTGACAACTCCACCAAAGGAAATTGCATTTGACTATCCATAGAAAATTTCATCAGAAATTCCTCCTTGTTTTAATAAATGTTAGCAACAAAATAATTAGTCATCTAAAACTGACCATAACTATTAGGAGAATACTTTTTTCAAGACTTCCTGAATAGTCGTCACCCCAATCACCTGAATTTCCTTAGGTGGCTTAATACCTGTCAAAGAATTTTTGGGTACATAAATTTTTGTAAATCCAAGTTTGGCAGCTTCATTGATGCGTTTCTCGATACGATTGACCCGTCGGATTTCTCCCGTTAAGCCCAATTCTCCCACAAAACATTCTTGAGGATTAGTTGGTTTGTCCTTGTAACTTGAAGCAATAGCAACTGCAACAGCCAGGTCAATAGCAGGTTCATCTAATTTGACACCGCCAGCTGATTTAAGATAGGCATCCTGATTTTGAAGCAAGAGACCGGCCCGCTTCTCCAAAACAGCCATAATCAAGCTAGCACGATTGAAGTCAAGGCCTGTCGTCGTACGCTTAGCATTCCCAAACATGGTCGGCGTCACCAAGGCCTGCACTTCAGCAAGAATTGGACGTGTCCCTTCCATGGTCACAACGATTGACGAACCAGTTGCTCCATCCAAACGTTCTTCCAGAAATACCTCACTTGGATTGAGAACCTCAACCAAGCCACCTGACTGCATCTCAAAGATTCCAATCTCATTGGTTGAGCCAAAACGGTTTTTGACAGCTCTCAAGATACGGAAGGTATGATGACGCTCCCCTTCAAAGTAAAGCACGGTATCCACCATATGCTCCAACATACGCGGACCAGCCAAGGTTCCTTCCTTGGTTACATGGCCGACGATAAAAATAGCGATATTATTAGTCTTAGCCAGCTGCATGAGCTCTGCAGTTACTTCCCGTACTTGAGAAACCGATCCTTGAACTCCAGAAATCTCAGGAGACATAATGGTTTGGATGGAGTCGATGATGAGAAAATCTGGCTGAATTCTCTCTACTTCTGCCCGCACGCTCTGCATATTGGTCTCAGCATAGAGATAAAACTCACTATCAATATCCCCCAAGCGCTCTGCACGGAGTTTGATCTGTTGAGCAGACTCCTCCCCACTGACATAGAGAACTGTTCCTACTTGAGACAACTGGGTTGATACTTGTAAGAGAAGGGTTGATTTTCCAATACCTGGATCTCCACCAATTAGGACGAGACTCCCTGGTACCACACCCCCACCGAGTACACGGTTGAATTCCTCCATCTCAGTCTTGGTTCGATTGACATTAATAGAAGTTACTTCAGCCAATTTCATAGGCTTAGTTTTCTCACCTGTCAAGGACACACGCGCATTCTTGACCTCTGCAACCTCAACTTCCTCCACAAAAGAAGACCAAGCTCCACAGTTTGGACAGCGTCCTAAATACTTTGGTGAATTATATTCACAATTTTGACACACAAATGTCGCTTTTTTCTTAGCTATAATTCTAATCCTCTCATTATAAAATCTCTTATTCTTTTCACGTCAGCAACTATCTTGTTTCAGAACAGTAAGGCCACCATCATCCGCATGGACATAATACCGACCATCAGGACTAAATCCAAAAATATAGGGTAAATAACCTTTATAAATTTGACTTTTAGCTTCCTCATCTTTCCCCCAATAAATAGTTAAAATGGGATACTCTTCAGATTGGTCTTTATCCATTGTCACTCTGATGTCTTTGCCATTATCCAGAGGGAGATTTCCACCGTATTGACCAGCGATAGGGATAGGTGAATCATATCCCTCACACATGACTACTAACTCTACCTCATCGTAATCTCCGTCTATCGGTGTTACTTGCCTATTTTCGCTGTCAATGATTGACATGTAGTCTGAAGAAATGCAAAGAATTTTATGATAGGCATCAGGGAGAAATGCTAGGTAAAGAAATCCTCCAATACTGATCTCATACACCTTCTTATACCCTTGACAATTCTCTGCGGTAAAAGCTTGAAAATCCTTATAGCTCATTCATTGCGCTTCTTTCTATATCTCTATCTCACACTCAATCACTTGGCAAAAATCAATCTTCTCGTCTGGTACAAATTGGCGCATGAGCATTCCGTGAGTTACAATGATAATAGTTTTATAATTTTTATATTTTTCCAAAGCTCTTAAAAAACGATGACGCATCTCTAGATCAGTTTCATAGCGATAAGGAGAATCTTCAGATAAACCTCCTTGATGTTTTAGATAATATTCATGAGCTACCAATACACTAGTTAAATCAGAGTTAGTGCCATCTAAGTCTGGACGCCACTCATGAAAAAACGGCTCTACAAATAAGTCCAATCCTGTTTCAACTGCTATATAATGTGCTGTTTCTAAAGCCCTCGTCACAGACGATGAAATAATAATCTCTGCCTTTCCAAAACATGCAGTTTTAGCAACTTCTTTTGCCAGACTGCGACCTTTTCCTGTCAATGGTGCTAAATCACGACCAAAACCACTATAGAGTTGCGGATTTTCAAGTTTATCAAGCATACTATAATCTGGCTCCCCATGACGGACAAAGATAATCTTCATATTAAGATCCCCGTAAAACTATCCAATCTTGATTCCGCAATCTTGCCACTGCTTCAGTGTTTTAGAGAATTTCTTCTGGTTGGCAACTCCGACAGCAGACAAATCGACAGAAACCTGATAATTCTCCTTAACAGCTGCCAAAATGGAAGCCTTGACACATCCATTGCCATCTACCCCTATAAACTCTATGCTTTTAGCACCGTTTCCCTCTAAAAAATCTTTTAAATCTGGATTAGTAAAGCAAGAAGCCCGACGCTTCTCAAAAATACGAGAAGATACAACCAGCAAGCCGGTCGCAAATTTCTTCTTTCTATCTTTTCTCTCCCAGAAAAAACGATTGAGAATATAGATAACTCGGTCGCTAGGATAGGTAGCAATTTTGTCATTTACAGCTGCAGTCAGTTCTTCATGATATGCTTTTCCTACAGCAACATAATCTGACTGCATGTCTACAACTAATAAATAGTCTGCCATTTTATTCCTCTATTTCCCTGTTGATCCAAACCCACCAGTACGAACTCCGTCTGCCTCATCTCCATCTGCGATTAAAAATGGTGCAAAGACAGCCTGAACTATACGTTCGCCAACTTCAAGGACGACTTCCTGGTCGGTAATGTTTTTCATCTGAGCAAAGATATGGCCTTCATTTCCTGGATTGCCATAGTAGTCTCCATCAATAACCCCCACAGAGTTGATTAAAACTAGGCCTTTTTTGCGAGGGTTAGAGGAACGGTCATAAAGATAGAGCACTTCAGTCGGCTGCATATAGGCCTTGACACCAGTTGGGACAAGAACAATCTCTCCTGGAGCAATCACCGTACGCACCGCAACCTTTAAGTCGTAGCCAGCTGCATGCGCTGTCTCACGTTTAGGTAACAAAGTTTCATCTGTAAAACTAGAAACTAATTCAAAACCACGAATTTTCATATTATTCCTCTTTTTAATCTTTTATTCTAGGTTATTTTATCTTATTTATTCGAAAAAAGCACGAAAAAAGAGCACACAATTCACACTCGCTTAGGGCTGCTGGATTCCTCCCCTGACCCGCTTCACGCAGAACTGTTGCTCCACTAGTTATTATACCACATTCCCCTCTATTTTTAAAGAGAAATTATTTTTTACGTCGATTTCGGAAAAAGTCTTGCATAATCTCTGCGCACTCATTCTCTAAAACACCTGTTTCAACGTCCACACGGTGATTGAGCCTCTCATCTGTCAAAATATCGTACAAGCTCCCAGCGGCGCCAAATTTCTGGTTTTTAGCCCCGTAGACCACGTTTGGAATCCGTGCGAGACCAATTGCTCCACTACACATAACACAAGGCTCAATGGTCACAAAAAGCGTACAATCAAGCAAGCGCCAACTCTCTTCGCTCAGATTAGCATCCTCTATAGCCATAATTTCTGCATGCATGACCGCACGTTGCAACTCCTCACGTGCATTGTGCCCCCGACCAATGATTTCTCCATCCTTTACAATTACACAACCAATTGGGATTTCATCGTGCTCTAAAGCAATCTTCGCCTCCTTTAAGGCCTCTCTCATAAAAACTTCTTTTTCTTCAAGCGTGTAATTCATCTCTTCTCTCTTCCTAGCTATCAATTTTATCATTATAGCATGTTTTCCTAGACAAAAAAAGAGCTCTATAATATTTGCAGAAACCAACTTTAGATAGTATTCAATCTCTGGTTTGTAGAAATAATGTTATAAAAAGAGTATAATGGTAGCAAAATTTAGAGAAACACTAGGAATCATGAACTGAGAGTAATGGATACAAGTGATACAGAATGTCCAGATCTGTCGGAAGATTTTTAACTATAAGTCTCCAAGAGATGATTATCCTGAGATTTAAATAATAAACAAGATGAAAGGGTAACTAATGCAATTAGAATTTTTACAGGATGAACCAAAACTTACCTTGATGTTTCCATATAAAGATACATTTAATAGAGTAGGGGGACCATCCATGATATCTATATCTGTTATGATTCTCTGGATTCTAAAGCGTCTGATGACTTACAATACTGATTTTGCAGACAAAATTGTTATGGCAGTAGCGCTGATTTATGCTCCCCTCCTTATATGGTTTATGGGGTATTATCTCTTCATAAATGGAGTAAAATTAGAAATTTATAAAAACAATATTGTTCAGTATTATACCTATAGCAGTAGAGGCCACAGCCTATTACATTATCAATTTGGACTTCAAGATATCGAACAAATAACCATTAAAAAGCGTCCTTTTAATTGCGTAAAGTTAAACATAAAAATTAGAAATCCTATTTTTTTAGAAGGACATGAAAAAAAACTAAATAAGCTAGTCAGAGTCAGTATCATCACAGACAAACTAAAAGCAGATGCTTTTATGCACGAAATGAAGCAATTTCAAAGTGATAAATCAGATAATCAACTAAGCTGATTCAGAAAAAATTCAAGTTTGTCTAACTTACAAATTCTCAAGAAAATAGTTCACTGAAGAGGCTGGAATCAGAAATTCCAACCTCATTTTTTCTTAGTTATGCGCCTTTGATGTGATGGCAAATTGAACGATTTGTTGGTATTTGAGAATTCAAAAAGTTTTTTTACCAAAACTTCTTTTCTCAATTCACAACTTTAACCAATTTACCCAAATGTTGAAACCTCACAGATCTGGGTGTACCAAATCGAGAGTTGGTCTAAAGATTTCTGTCCCACTGTTTTTTTCTTTGTCTTAAAAGTAAAGAAGCCACCTAAATATGACTTAAAAGCTGACAAAAAAGCCACCGAATGCGGTGACTTTATAGGGAGATTATTATGAAAAAGAAAAGTTTAGGAAATTTGTTACAACAAGTTAGGAGGTCTTCTTGTAACTGTCTATAGTATATCCGACCTGTCTTAAACAAATCTTAAAAAATCTCCTATGACCAAACACTTTCTAAAATATTTGTCTGTTCACGACCAGGACCTACTGAGAATGTTGAAATACGCACACCCACCAATTCGCTAACACGACGTACATAGTTACGTGCATTCTCAGGAAGATCTTCCAAAGTACGTACTCCAGTAATATCTTCATGCCAACCTGGCAATTCTTCATAGATTGGCTTGCAACGTTTCAATTGTTCGAGACTAGCTGGGTAGTAATCAATACGTTGACCATCAAGATCATAAGCTACACAGATTTTTACTGTATCCAAGCCACTCAAAACATCGATAGAGTTCAAAGAGAGATTTGTAATACCAGAAACACGGCGGCTATGGCGCATAACAACTGAGTCAAACCAACCTACACGACGCGGACGACCAGTGGTTGTTCCATACTCATGGCCCACTTCACGAATACGATCACCAACTTCATCAAATAGCTCAGTTGGGAAAGGGCCATCACCAACACGACTTGTGTAAGCTTTACATACACCTACAACCTTGTCAATCTTGCTTGGACCTACTCCAGAACCAATTGTCACACCACCAGCCACAGGGTTTGATGAAGTAACAAACGGATAAGTTCCTTGGTCAATATCTAACATGACCCCTTGTGCACCTTCAAAGAGAACACGTTTGCCATTATCAAGTGCATCATTCAAGATAACAGAAGTATCTGTTACATATTGCTTGATTTGTTGACCATACTCATAGTATTCTTCAAAAATATCATCAATTGAAATAGGTTCGCTATCATACAATTTTACAAATTGACGATTCTTTTCAGCAAGATTACGTTCTAAACGCTCACGGAAAATCTCTTTATCTAAAAGGTCTGCAATACGGATACCGACACGAGCCGCCTTATCCATATAAGCAGGGCCAATCCCTTTAATTGTAGTCCCAATCTTATTATCGCCCTTAGCTTCTTCTTGCAAGCGATCTAACTCGATGTGGTAAGGCAAAATAACATGTGCACGATCAGAAATACGTAGATTATCTGTTGTAACGCCTTCCTCGTGAAGATAGGATAATTCTTTTACAAGAGATTTCGGATTAACTACCATTCCATTACCAATTACGGAAATCTTTTCAGGGAAGAAAATTCCAGATGGAATTAAATGCAATTTGAACTTTTTCCCATCAATAACAATAGTGTGGCCCGCATTGTCACCACCTTGGTAACGAGCAATCACTTCCGCATTAGCTGAAAGAAAATCAGTAATTTTTCCTTTACCTTCATCACCCCATTGGGTACCTACAACAACAACTGAAGTCATAATAAATTTTCGTCTGAGCCTAAGGGCTCGTCCTTTCTCATATACATGGTGGGAATCTCACCCACAATTATATCTTACAATTTATTATAAGAAAAAAATACTATTTAATCAAGGATAAACACTAGAAAAGATTAGGGATTTCTTTTATTTTTAAATTGAAAAATAACAATTATTTAGCTTATTCTATATAAAATTAAATAATTTATTATTATTGTTCGTAAAAAATGAAAGAAAACTTATTTAAAATGAATAATTCAAATTCTGACCAAGCAAATAATTGAGATAAAGACGATATGCAGCTCTAAAGTGACAGAGAATAAAATCATTCTCACTCTTTATCCTAAAACGAATTAAGTAATATAATAAAAATTTTAGATGAAGTAATTCCCATTCATCATTACTTTGTAGAAAAAATGAATATTCTTCTTCGACTTGTTTTAGAAAAACTAAAGAACGATTGTAGTATTTTTGAAGCATATAAAAAACCTTTCTTATTGATAAAAAAAGTTTATCAGAAAAGGTCACTAAAATGAAAATAAATCCTATAAAGTTAGAATCAAAAGCTAAACTAACATAAAATAAACAAAATAGGCATTGATAGATACAAAAATAAAAGTTCTAAAAAAATTATAAAATAAAAAAAACGTTCCTTAGAACGTTTAAATACTCCGCCAGTAGGACTCGAACCTACGACATCATGATTAACAGTCATGCGCTACTACCAACTGAGCTATGGCGGATAACAGCTAAGCGACTTCCATATCTCACAGGGGGCAACCCCCAACTACTTCCGGCGTTCTAGGGCTTAACTTCTGTGTTCGGCATGGGAACAGGTGTATCTCCTAGGCTATCGTCACTTAACTTTGAGTCTTACATACTCAAAATTGAATATCTATCAAATTACAAGAAAACCTTCACACTTCGTATTCTCAGTTACTTTGGATAAGTCCTCGAGCTATTAGTATTAGTCCGCTACATGTGTCGCCACACTTCCACTTCTAACCTATCTACCTGATCTTCTCTCAGGGCTCTTACTGATATAAAATCATGGGAAATCTCATCTTGAGGTGGGTTTCACACTTAGATGCTTTCAGCGTTTATCCCTTCCCTACATAGCTACCCAGCGATGCCTTTGGCAAGACAACTGGTACACCAGCGGTAAGTCCACTCTGGTCCTCTCGTACTAGGAGCAGATCCTCTCAAATTTCCTACGCCCGCGACGGATAGGGACCGAACTGTCTCACGACGTTCTGAACCCAGCTCGCGTGCCGCTTTAATGGGCGAACAGCCCAACCCTTGGGACCGACTACAGCCCCAGGATGCGACGAGCCGACATCGAGGTGCCAAACCTCCCCGTCGATGTGAACTCTTGGGGGAGATAAGCCTGTTATCCCCAGGGTAGCTTTTATCCGTTGAGCGATGGCCCTTCCATACGGAACCACCGGATCACTAAGCCCGACTTTCGTCCCTGCTCGAGTTGTAGCTCTCGCAGTCAAGCTCCCTTATACCTTTACACTCTGCGAATGATTTCCAACCATTCTGAGGGAACCTTTGGGCGCCTCCGTTACCTTTTAGGAGGCGACCGCCCCAGTCAAACTGCCCGTCAGACACTGTCTCCGATAGGGATCACCTATCCGGGTTAGAGTGGCCATAACACAAGGGTAGTATCCCAACAACGTCTCCTTCGAAACTGGCGTCCCGAGCTCATAGACTCCTACCTATCCTGTACATGTGGTACAGACACTCAATATCAAACTGCAGTAAAGCTCCATGGGGTCTTTCCGTCCTGTCGCGGGTAACCTGCATCTTCACAGGTACTAAAATTTCACCGAGTCTCTCGTTGAGACAGTGCCCAAATCATTACGCCTTTCGTGCGGGTCGGAACTTACCCGACAAGGAATTTCGCTACCTTAGGACCGTTATAGTTACGGCCGCCGTTTACTGGGGCTTCAATTCATACCTTCGCGTTACCGCTAAGCACTCCTCTTAACCTTCCAGCACCGGGCAGGCGTCACCCCCTATACATCATCTTACGATTTAGCAGAGAGCTGTGTTTTTGATAAACAGTTGCTTGGGCCTATTCACTGCGGCTGACCTAAAGTCAGCACCCCTTCTCCCGAAGTTACGGGGTCATTTTGCCGAGTTCCTTAACGAGAGTTCTCTCGCTCACCTGAGGCTACTCGCCTCGACTACCTGTGTCGGTTTGCGGTACGGGTAGAGTATGTTTAAACGCTAGAAGCTTTTCTTGGCAGTGTGACGTCACTAACTTCGCTACTAAACTTCGCTCCCCATCACAGCTCAATGTTATAGAATTAAGCATTTGACTCAATTCACACCTCACTGCTTAGACAGACACTTCCAATCGTCTGCTTTAGTTAGCCTACTGCGTCCCTCCATCACTACATACTCTAGTACAGGAATATCAACCTGTTGTCCATCGGATACACCTTTCGGTCTCTCCTTAGGTCCCGACTAACCCAGGGCGGACGAGCCTTCCCCTGGAAACCTTAGTCTTACGGTGGACAGGATTCTCACCTGTCTTTCGCTACTCATACCGGCATTCTCACTTCTATGCGTTCCAGCGCTCCTCACGGTACACCTTCACCACACATAGAACGCTCTCCTACCATACCTATAAAGGTATCCACAGCTTCGGTAAATTGTTTTAGCCCCGGTACATTTTCGGCGCAGGGTCACTCGACTAGTGAGCTATTACGCACTCTTTGAATGAATAGCTGCTTCTAAGCTAACATCCTAGTTGTCTGTGCAACCCCACATCCTTTTCCACTTAACAATTATTTTGGGACCTTAGCTGGTGGTCTGGGCTGTTTCCCTTTCGACTACGGATCTTAGCACTCGCAGTCTGACTGCCGACCATAATTCATTGGCATTCGGAGTTTATCTGAGATTGGTAATCCGGGATGGACCCCTCACCCAAACAGTGCTCTACCTCCAAGAATCTTGATGTCGACGCTAGCCCTAAAGCTATTTCGGAGAGAACCAGCTATCTCCAAGTTCGTTTGGAATTTCTCCGCTACCCACAAGTCATCCAAGCACTTTTCAACGTGCCCTGGTTCGGTCCTCCAGTGCGTCTTACCGCACCTTCAACCTGCTCATGGGTAGGTCACATGGTTTCGGGTCTACGACATAATACTAAAGCGCCCTATTCAGACTCGGTTTCCCTACGGCTCCGTCTCTTCAACTTAACCTCGCATCATATCGTAACTCGCCGGTTCATTCTACAAAAGGCACGCTCTCACCCATTAACGGGCTCGAACTTGTTGTAGGCACACGGTTTCAGGTTCTATTTCACTCCCCTCCCGGGGTGCTTTTCACCTTTCCCTCACGGTACTGGTTCACTATCGGTCACTAGGGAGTATTTAGGGTTGGGAGATGGTCCTCCCAGATTCCGACGGGATTTCACGTGTCCCGCCGTACTCAGGATACTGCTAGGTACAAAGACTATTTAAAATACGAGGCTCTCACTCTCTTTGGCTGATCTTCCCATATCATTCTTCTATAATCTTTGAGTCCACATTGCAGTCCTACAACCCCGAAGAGTAAACTCTTCGGTTTGCCCTCCTGCCGTTTCGCTCGCCGCTACTAAGGCAATCGCTTTTGCTTTCTCTTCCTGCAGCTACTTAGATGTTTCAGTTCACTGCGTCTTCCTCCTCATATCCTTAACAGATATGGGTAACAGGTAGTACCTGTTGGGTTCCCCCATTCGGAAATCCCTGGATCATCGCTTACTTACAGCTACCCAAGGCATATCGTCGTTTGTCACGTCCTTCTTCGGCTCCTAGTGCCAAGGCATCCACCGTGCGCCCTTATTAACTTAACCTTATTTTTCTGACCTTTCAGTCATAAACTCTTATTAATACTACAGCGTTTTCGGTTTATTTTCTTGTTACTATTTGATATAGATATTCAATTTTCAATGTGCATGACTTGGTGATCTCTCACCAATGGAGCCTAGCGGGATCGAACCGCTGACCTCCTGCGTGCAAAGCAGGCGCTCTCCCAGCTGAGCTAAGGCCCCACAAGACCTCTCAAGACTAAACAAGACCAATGTGCTTTCCTTATCCTTAGAAAGGAGGTGATCCAGCCGCACCTTCCGATACGGCTACCTTGTTACGACTTCACCCCAATCATCTATCCCACCTTAGGCGGCTGGCTCCAAAAAGGTTACCTCACCGACTTCGGGTGTTACAAACTCTCGTGGTGTGACGGGCGGTGTGTACAAGGCCCGGGAACGTATTCACCGCGGCGTGCTGATCCGCGATTACTAGCGATTCCGACTTCATGTAGGCGAGTTGCAGCCTACAATCCGAACTGAGACTGGCTTTAAGAGATTAGCTTGCCGTCACCGACTTGCGACTCGTTGTACCAGCCATTGTAGCACGTGTGTAGCCCAGGTCATAAGGGGCATGATGATTTGACGTCATCCCCACCTTCCTCCGGTTTATTACCGGCAGTCTCGCTAGAGTGCCCAACTAAATGATGGCAACTAACAATAGGGGTTGCGCTCGTTGCGGGACTTAACCCAACATCTCACGACACGAGCTGACGACAACCATGCACCACCTGTCACCTCTGTCCCGAAGGAAAACTCTATCTCTAGAGCGGTCAGAGGGATGTCAAGACCTGGTAAGGTTCTTCGCGTTGCTTCGAATTAAACCACATGCTCCACCGCTTGTGCGGGCCCCCGTCAATTCCTTTGAGTTTCAACCTTGCGGTCGTACTCCCCAGGCGGAGTGCTTAATGCGTTAGCTACGGCACTAAACCCCGGAAAGGGTCTAACACCTAGCACTCATCGTTTACGGCGTGGACTACCAGGGTATCTAATCCTGTTTGCTCCCCACGCTTTCGAGCCTCAGCGTCAGTTACAAGCCAGAGAGCCGCTTTCGCCACCGGTGTTCCTCCATATATCTACGCATTTCACCGCTACACATGGAATTCCACTCTCCCCTCTTGCACTCAAGTTAAACAGTTTCCAAAGCGTACTATGGTTAAGCCACAGCCTTTAACTTCAGACTTATCTAACCGCCTGCGCTCGCTTTACGCCCAATAAATCCGGACAACGCTCGGGACCTACGTATTACCGCGGCTGCTGGCACGTAGTTAGCCGTCCCTTTCTGGTAAGATACCGTCACAGTGTGAACTTTCCACTCTCACACTCGTTCTTCTCTTACAACAGAGCTTTACGATCCGAAAACCTTCTTCACTCACGCGGCGTTGCTCGGTCAGACTTCCGTCCATTGCCGAAGATTCCCTACTGCTGCCTCCCGTAGGAGTCTGGGCCGTGTCTCAGTCCCAGTGTGGCCGATCACCCTCTCAGGTCGGCTATGTATCGTTGCCTTGGTGAGCCGTTACCTCACCAACTAGCTAATACAACGCAGGTCCATCTGGTAGTGATGCAATTGCACCTTTTAAGCAGTTATCATGCGATATCTACTATTATGCGGTATTAGCTATCGTTTCCAATAGTTATCCCCCGCTACCAGGCAGGTTACCTACGCGTTACTCACCCGTTCGCAACTCATCCGGAAAGAGCAAGCTCCTTCCTTCAGCGTTCTACTTGCATGTATTAGGCACGCCGCCAGCGTTCGTCCTGAGCCAGGATCAAACTCTCATTAAAAGTTTGAGTTCTCACTCATTTCTGTCACTGACAGATTTATTGTTTTTTTCATTGTTCAGTACTACAACATCAGTTGTAGTGCCCTGCACATTGGTTCGTCTTGTTCAGTTTTCAAAGGTCTTTGCCTCTCACTTCTCTCGTGAGCGACAACTATATTAGTATATCACAGTCACTTTTAACTGTCAACAGGTTTTTTTAACTTTTTTATATCCTATTAACCTCTCTGCAATACACCCATAGTCCGTACGGGATTCGAACCCGTGTTACCGCCGTGAAAAGGCGGTGTCTTAACCCCTTGACCAACGGACCCTGAGCTTTTTCAACTCTTTCTATTATATACACTTTTTCCTACTTGTCAACTAGTTTGATTTGTTTTTCTGAAATTTTTTTACTGGTTTTCATAGATTAGTTTTTATAAATAAGAAAGAGAGGATATAATTATATCCTCTCTTGTATTTCGTCTACTAATATTTTAGTTTTCTTCAGCCATTTTTGATTTGACTTCATCATATGATAGGGCACGTGATTCCTCTTCTACTGATTCAGGCATTTTTCCTGTTTCGTAAAGAGATTTAATTTGTGTACTATCCAATGTTTCATATTTCAACAAGGCTTCTGCAATCAATTTATGCGTTTCACGGTTTGATTGAATGATCTCAGCCGCTTTATTACGTGCTTCATTCAATAAAGCTCGAACTTCTTCGTCAATTTCGTAAGCAGTACGCTCTGAAATTGTTTTTTGTGGGGATTGAGCACCAAACATAGCATGATTACCTTCATACTGTACTGGTCCAAGTTTTTCACTCATTCCATACTCAGTAACCATAGCACGCGCCATCTGTGTAGCTTGCTCAAAGTCGTTCGATGCACCTGTTGTTTGGACATTGAAGATAATCTCTTCAGCAACGCGTCCACCCATCAAACCTGCTAATTGCTCTTTCATGTCTTCTTTAGATAGTAACATTTGATCTTCTTTTGGAAGAGCAATCATGTAACCACCAGCACGACCACGAGGAACAATTGTTACCTTATGAACGACACGTGCATTGGACAAGACCAAACCGACAATTGTGTGTCCTGCCTCATGGTAAGCAACCATTTCACGTTCTTTTTGAGAAACAGTCTTATCTTTCTTAGAAGGTCCTGCAATAACGCGATCTTCTGCCTCATCAATATCAGAAGCATCAATGACTGACTTATTGCGACGAGCTGCAACTAAGGCTGCCTCGTTCAATACATTTTCCAAATCAGCTCCAACAAAACCTGGAGTTTGTTGAGCAACCAATTTCAAATCAACATCTTCTGCCAAAGGTTTATTTCTAGCGTGGACTTTTAGAATTGCTTCGCGTCCTTTAACATCAGGACGTCCAACCAATACTTTTCTATCAAAACGACCTGGACGAAGAAGGGCTGGATCTAGAACGTCTGAACGGTTTGTTGCCGCAATAACGATAATTCCTTCGTTTCCTTCAAAACCATCCATTTCAATCAAGAGTTGGTTCAAGGTTTGTTCACGCTCGTCATTACCTCCGCCTAAACCGACACCACGTTGGCGACCAACAGCATCGATTTCATCAATAAAGATAATGGCTGGTGCTGCTTTTTTAGCGTCCTCAAATAGAGAACGGACACGGCTTGCACCGACACCGACGAACATTTCTACAAAGTCAGAACCTGAAATACTAAAGAATGGCACGCCAGCTTCTCCCGCAACTGCTTTAGCAAGCAATGTTTTACCAGTTCCTGGAGGTCCTTCTAAGAGAACACCAGCTGGGATACGAGCGCCTAATTTTGTAAAGCGTTTTGGGTCTTTCAAGAATTCAACAACTTCAACAAGTTCTTGTTTTTCTTCTTCAGCACCGGCAACATCTGAAAAGCGTACTTTGATATCTTCTTTATTAGCAGCCTTAGCTTTACTACGTCCAAAACTCATTGGATTACGTCCGCTATTTCCACCCATATTTCCCATCATAGAAAACAAGAAGAAGAATAAAATAGCAAATGGTACTACTGAAACTAGGATGTTAATCCACATACCACTTGAGCTCTCATGCTTAACTTCAACTTGTGTTTGGTGTTCACTTGCCAGTTTCTGTAAGTCCGCTACAGTAGTATCCGATGGAAGAATAATACTTGTAAATTTCTCTACTTTTGTTGCAGAAGGTGTGAAAAACTGAATACCTGTTTCCGGTTTTTCTGTTTTAGCAGTTTTATAAACACCCGACACTTCAATAACACTGCCACTTGGCTGATAGGTTATTTCTTTTACATTGTCATTAGTGATTTCCTGCACCAATTCTGAGTATTTAATTTGTTGGCTATGACCAGCAGCTCTTCCAGCGAAAAAGTACTGAAATCCCGTTACTAACAAGAAAATCATCAACAAATAAAGAAATGGATTTTTTATAAAACCATTATTTTGTTTTTGCATTCAACAACTTACCCTTCTATTTTGAGTAAACTTCCTCTTTCAATACACCTACATAAGGAAGATTACGATAGTTTTCATTATAGTCTAAGCCATAACCTACAACGAATTCATTTGGAATTGTAAAACATGTATAATCTGCTTCGATTTCTACAGTACGACCTTCTGGTTTATCCAGCATAGTAACAATCTTAACAGATGCTGCTTCTCTTGCAGTAAACATATCTCTCAAACTTTTCAAGGTTTGACCAGTATCAATAATATCTTCTACAAAGACAATGTGTCTACCTTTAACATCTTGAGTTACATCTTGTTTGATATTGATGACACCACTACTTACAGTTCCACCATGATAACTAGAAACCATCATAAAATCCATTTCAAGATGAGTGTCGATATATTTGACTAATTCAGCCATAAAAGGAATAGATCCTTTTAAAATTCCAACTAAAATCGGATTCTTACCTTCATAATCTTTTGTCAATTGAGCACCTAACTTCTTAGCTGCTTCTGTAATTTCATCTTGCGAAATCATAATTTTCTTGATGTCTTGTTCTAACATGATTTTACCTATCTATTTTTTCTATATAAAGTATAGTGTTCATTATATCATTTTTCATTTTTATACTCAAATCACTGAGTTCAATTCCTAAAATTGAACAAATCTTTCCGAATTGCTCAACAATAATCGCATTTTTTCGTTTTTCTGCTGGAATTTTTAAATCAATAAAAAGTCGCCTTACTTTTTTTCGATGACCATTTATTATCAAATAATCACCTGGCTGTCGATGCCGCAAAATCAATGATGTTTCACGGGAAACATTTATTTGTTGAACATTTTCACCTTTTAGAGGAATTCCAAATGAAAATAGAAAACCTTCATAATAAACTTGATTTTGATAGTTTAACACACACTCACTACTTTTTTCATCAGACTTTGGTCTGATTTTACCAATTTGAAAGTGCTGGTATTCTTTTATAAGTTCATAACCATTTTTTATACTATGGCGATATTGACTCTTAGTTTTTAAAATATGATGAATTTCTTGAAATTGTTCTCTTGTTATATTTAAATCAGCAAAACGACTAAGGTATTGTTGTAGTAAAACTCCTTGTGTTGCTTCACTAAAAGATAAAAACTTAGTTAAATTTTCCACATTAACCGCTTGAGATAATTCAGCCAGAGCAATTTGATAATCAGAAACTTCTTTTCCAAACTCTAAAATTGCTTTTTTTACCTGAATATTTTCTTTTTCTAACTGTGGCAGATAGAGGTTGCGAATACGATTACGAAGATAGTTATTCTCTTTATTCGTTGAATCTTCAAAATGCTCAATTTCAGGAAAATCCTTCTTATAAAAAGACAACAAAGGACGAATTAACTCTCCCTTATCAAACGTTTGTTTTTCTTTAGTAGCTGATAAATGGTGTAGTCTAGCACCTCTAATCAATCGCATAAAGATTGTCTCAACTTGATCATCTGCATGATGAGCTGTTACAAGAGCTGTAGATGAAGTTTTCTCCATCACTTCTCTAAAAAATTCATAGCGAAATTGACGAGCATTCGCTTCTGAAAAATCTCCAGTAAAACAAGCTACATAAATTGGAACTCCAGCTTGTTCAGCTAATTTTCTTAATTCATTTTCTTCCTTATCTGACTCTGGTCGTTGTTTATGATTTACATGAGCTAAAAACAATTCAAGACCAAGTTCTTTTTGATAGGTCAAAAGAAGTTGAAAAAGAAACATCGAATCCAATCCACCAGACAAGGCTAGAACAACTCTTGAATGTCTTTCAAAGTAACCTTTTTCTAGAAAATGATTTAAAAAATCTCGGTCTCTCATTTTAGGACCTCGTAGACATCCTTAGCAATTTTAGAAATGGTATCGTAATCAGAATTTTTGGTAAAGATTGAAATAACGAAAGGAGAATCTGTATAGACTATTCCCACATCGTGTTTAAATTCATCTGCATCCCCAATTTTATGGGCTACCTTAGCAGAAATATTCTTAGCAATCCGCTGATTATCAAAAGATGTTTGTGAAAGAGATTCTAAAACAAAACCATTTTGATTGTAAATAGATTCCATAACTTGACCAGCCATTTTAGCTGAAGCCATCTTATCTGTCACATCCCACTCTTCACCTGCGATAGTAGTCATCTCTGTTTTAAAGGCTTCATCTGATTTATTCGTAATATAATAAGCAAGAATATTATGAGCTACATTGTCAGATTCTTTTGCAGTTTTTGTGATTAAATCTTTGATTGTGTATTCTTTATTGTCCGCTGTTTTAGGGAGACTTCCACTTCCTTCCGGTTTATAAGAGCCAGGGAAATCATTAACTTCGGAAACATACTTCAATTTCGTGTCAAGTTGGTAATCACCTTGATTGATTTTTTCCTGAACAGAATAAAGATAAGGTAATTTCATAACACTAGCAGCGTACATTTTTTGATTTTCATTAATACCAGCTTCCTTACCTGTACTCAGTTGTTTAACATAAATAGAAAACTGTTCATTTTGATAATTTGCAGACAGTAACTCTTGTACTTTCTGGATACGATTATCATCGGTAGAAATATAATCCGTCGAAATCCAACCTTTTTGCTCGATATGTAAGAATTCACGACCTTCAGCAAAAATAGACATATCTGCTTCAACCACTTGATATGGTGCTAAATCAGACCTTAGTTCTTGTTGATCATAAGGACTATTATAGACGACAAATCCAGGTTCTAACCATACTCGTTTTGAGAAATTATTGACGATGGAGCTATCGTATAAAAGTCGTTTATCAGCCATCACAAATTGATTATTAGACAATTTAAAGACTGGCTGTCCTTGTTTATTTAATCGCCATTCTGTAACTGTTAATGTTGTTTCAGCATTTACTTTACCTGATTCATTAATCAGGTCTTCTGTGGAATAAACAGGCGTCTCACCATAAAATTTTGGAGATTCTATAGTATCTTGATAATAAAAATGATACGGAGCGTGAGTTAAGGAATAAACTTCTTGTTTTGGAATAATAACTTGATTCTCAGTGCTTACTACTTGTACACTTTTTAGGAAAATAGGAAGTAGTAATATCACTAAAAATTTACGCATTCTTTTTCCCCTCTTCTTCTTGCAATCGTAATAGATGATTCTTTTGAGCTAACTCATCTAATTTTTCATCTGATTGACTTAAAAATTGTTCAACAATTTCTAATAAATTTTCCATTTAACATTACCTAGGAAGCAAGTCCGGAATTGTATAAACTTCCTCCCATGTTTTTGAATAATAATATTTTGCACGGGAATATTTAGCAGCATAGGATTCGTCTTTTAACTTCGTTGCTAAACTAGCTTCTTTATCCTTTTCATCGCTCAATTCCTGATATTGTTTGTTCAAATCAGCTAGTTGCTGGCGACGTGTTAGTAATTGTTGATAACTTTGCGCTAAATTATAAGTTGGTAAGATAAATAACAACATAATTAAAATCAAAATCCAACCCATAAAACGATTCCGTTTTTGACGTTCTTCCATCATGTACTTACGACGTTGGTATTCATTTTGAATAAAAGAGTTATTCATTTGGACTATTTTTTTATACATCGTCTTCTACCCTTGTTTCACTGATAATTTCATACATTCCAGCTGCATCTTCTTTTTTTGTGCTATCTTTCATTTCTAGCACTTTCACAAGCAACAACTTATTTCCAAAGCGAATTTCAACCTGATCGTTGACTTTTAAATCTGTTGAACTCTTCGCAAGGATTCCATTTACCTTGATTCGCCCTTTGTCTGCAACTTCCTTAGCCACTGTACGGCGTTTAATAATTCGTGATACTTTTAAATATTTATCTAATCTCATCTTAATACCTCAAATTATTATTGTACCATTTTTATCCCTTTTATAGAAGAAAAAAGGTAACTCCTAATGTGACTCTTTTGACTCTTTTATGTTTGCTAATGTTTCTCCGAAGGTTAAAAGACCTTCTAAAATCTCATAATCTTTTTTATTTCGAATATCAAAAACAACTTCTATCAAACCTTGATTCTCAGAAATGTTAGCCTTCAAACTTGTCTGTGAGAGGGCTTGGAAATAATCTTGAGTTAAGAATAGTTGTTGAGATATCTTTTCAAATTGAATCACAAGCTTATTATCTCTTCTTTCAACACGATTGACAAAGACTTTATCAAGATAAGCTTTAGCTAATCCAATTTCTAAGAGGTAAGCAACTACATCTGGATACTCTCCAAATCGGTCTATCAACTCATCTTGTAATTCTTCGTAGTTGACACGGTTGTCAATTTGACGAATTCTCTTGTAAATTTCAATTTTATGTCGTTCATCTGAAATGTACTCATCCGGAAGATAAGCATCAATTTGTAGAATTAACTCAGCATTTCCTTTTTCACGTTTCTTAGCAGTTCCATTTTTCTTAGCAATTGCTTCTTCCAGTAATTGAGAATAGAGTTCAAAACCAACAGAATCGATAAAACCTGACTGCGAACTTCCTAAAAGATTACCCGCTCCACGAATAGATAAATCGCGCATAGCGATTTTGAAACCAGAACCCAATTCAGTGAAACCTTTGATAGCTTCTAATCTTTTCTCAGAAACTTCTGTCAATGATTTATCTGGTTGATACATAAGATAGGCATAAGCAATACGATTACTACGACCAACCCGACCTCTAAGTTGATACAAGGTTGACAATCCCATGTGATCTGCATTTTCTATAAACAAGGTATTTGCATTTGGAATGTCTACCCCTGTTTCAATGATTGTTGTTGTTACTAAAATATCATATTCACCTTCAATAAAGTCAAGTAGTGTATTCTCCAAACGAATTTCACTCATTTGACCATGAACAAAACCAATAGAAGCTTCTGGAATCAGTTCTTGTAACTCTGAAACCTTCTTTTCAATCGTGTCAACTTTATTGTAAAGATAGTAAACCTGACCACCACGATCAATTTCTCTCAATACAGCATCACGAATGACACGATCATTCTGTTCAAGGACATAGGTTTGTACAGGGTATCGATTTGTTGGAGGAGTTTCGATGACAGATAAATCTCGGATACCTAACATAGACATATGAAGAGTTCGAGGAATCGGTGTAGCTGTCAAGGTTAAGACATCAACCTTCTTTTTTAATTCCTTGAGTGCTTCTTTATGCTTGACACCAAAACGCTGCTCCTCATCGATAATGATCAATCCTAAATCAGCAAATTCAACATCTTTAGATAAAACGCGATGAGTTCCTATCAAAATGTCTACTTGTCCTTTTTTCAATTTTTCAAGTGTCTCAGTCTGCTCTTTTTTACTTCTAAAACGACTCAAAACATCTACATTGACAGCAAATTGCTCAAATCTTTCCTTGAAATTACTATAATGTTGCTGAGCCAAAACTGTAGTAGGTACTAAAACAACAACCTGTTTATGATTATTGACAGCCTTAAAAGCAGCTCTCATTGCTACTTCTGTCTTACCAAAACCAACATCTCCAACTAAAAGTCGGTCCATCGGTTGAGGAGCTTGCATATCCTTCTTAATTTCTTCAATACTTCGAAGTTGATCTTCAGTTTCAACATAAGGGAAAGCCTCATCAAAAGCAACCTGATCTTCATCATCTTTTGAAAATGCATATCCTTTGAGTTGACTTCTCTCGGCATACAGTTTAATTAAGTCATCTGCAATATCTTCAACTTGATTTTTAACTTTTTGCTTCGCTTTTTTAAAACGTCCATCGTTTAATTTATTTAACTTTGGAGCCTTACCATCACTAGAAACATATTTAGAAAGAGTCTGTATCTGCTCTACAGGGATAGAAATTCGATCTCCATTTTGATATTGGACACTTACGTAGTCTCTATGAATTCCTTTTATTTCAATCGTTTCAATACCTAAATATTGACCAACACCATGGATTTGATGAACAACATAATCTCCTTTTTGTAGTTCACTGTAATCTTTTAATCGTTCAGCGTTGCTAATATTTTGTCTGCGATACTTGCGTTTAATCTTCTTTTTAAAAATTTCATATTCAGTGATGAATACAAGATTCTCATCTACAAAATGAAAACCATGACGAAGATTTCCTTCAATAAGGTTGACAGATGCTTTACAGACTTCATTTCCATTACTATTATCAACGTTAATGCCATATTCATCAAGAATCGTTGACAATTTCTTTAGTTCAGTTTTGCTACTTGATTGAAGAACAATCGTATACTTCAATTTTTTATAACGTTCAATTTCTTCTTTCAGAAAAGAAAACTGATTAAAGAACTCCTGCATTGGATATTGATTAAATTGATAAAGATGATCAAATTTTAGATTTCCAAGACCCTTTTGAAAATTCGAAAAGAAACTCGCTGGTACATATTTTTTTAATTGACTTTCTACATCAGAAAAATATTGTAAATTTGACACAACTTTACTATTGTGTAAATCTTCTGTCAAGTAACTAGCTGTTTCCTTATCAAAAACATCATACTGATTGATAATTTTTTGAAAATCATCAAAGATAATAGGAACTTGATTCAAATAGTCTATCAATGTCCACTGTTTTTTATAAAAAACAGATAAAAACTTGCGAATATCTGCATGAAGAACTTGCTCTTTCGTACAACTAAAAACTTCTTCTAAGTAAGACTTTAAAGTTGGAGAAATAGCTTTATCAATCTCATGTTCTAAGAATTTTTGACCACGATGATAATCTTCATCAGTTAGCAAAATATCACTAGCTGGATAAATCAAGACTTGAGATTGACTATCTTTTGATAATTGAGTTTCAGCATCAAATTCTCTAATCCCATCAATCTCATCACCAAAAAATTCTATTCGATAAGGAGATATTTGAGAGGTTTCAAAGATATCCAGAATATCTCCTCGAAGACTAAACTCACCTTGACTTTGAACTTGTGTAACTTTTTTATAACCAAGAGAAATCAAGTGATTTTTTAGTTCACTTTGTTCACATTCTTGGCCAATTTCAAGCTTTAAAATACTATTATCAAAAACTTGAGGATCTGGTAAAAATAAGCGACTAGCTGCTAGGTTACAAACTAAAATCCCTTTTTGAGACCTATCTCTTAAAAAACGCAAAGCTTCGACGCGAGAAAAAATCTTTTCTTGTGACGATACTAAAAATTCTACCATTGGTGAATCATCTACTAAGAATGGATAAACTAAATCTGAACCTAAGATGGAAATTAAATCATTGACCAGACGTTCAGCCTCTCCATAAGTCGAAGTCATTACTAAAATTTTGTCCTGATTTTTTGCACTACTTGCAATAGCCAAAGACTTTCCTGAACCAGAAAGACCTAATAGTAATTGTCTTTGTTTGAGAGATAAATGCTCATTCCATGAATGTATCTGCTTATTCTCTAAAAAGAAATCGATTAATGACATTTCTTTACCCATTATATTTCTGCATTGTTTTTTCAAAGTTATTCTCTTGTAAATAATAGTTTACAGCGTCGTCAACTTTGTCAATTGACTGTAAAATACCAATATAATCTTCTTGATCAAACTTACTCAAAACATGATGAACCACTGACATTCCTTTTTTAGGTCTTCCAATACCAATCTTTACACGATTGAAAACCTGTGTACCAATATGTTGAATAATTGACTTGATTCCATTATGGCCACCAGCTGAGCCTTTAGCTCGAAGACGAATTTTTCCAACTTCCATGTCAAGATCATCGTAAATAATGAGTAAATCTTCAATATCTAAACCATAGTAGGTTAATAAAGCATGAACTGCTTTTCCACTTTCATTCATAAAAGTAGTCGGTTTCACCAGATAAATTTTTTCACCATTAAGGAAAAATGAAGCTAACTCGGCTTGGAATATCTTATCGTGTGTAAAGGTGACGTTCTGTTTTTTTGCTAGTTGATCAATCAGCATAAAGCCAACATTATGTTTGGTTTCAAAATATTTATCTCCTGGATTTCCCAATCCCACAAGTAGTTTTGTCATTTATTTTTCCTTTCAAAAGCCAAAAGGGTTGGAATTTTTTTCCAACCTAATTGACACTATTTAAAATGTTCATTAAACGTTAAAGCGGAATTCCATGATGTCGCCATCTTGAACGACATATTCTTTCCCTTCTTCACGCAAGCGTCCAGCTTCTTTTACAGCCTTTTCAGATCCGTATTTAATCAAATCATCATAAGACATCGTTACTGCACGAATAAATCCTTTTTCGAAGTCAGAGTGGATAATACCAGCTGCTTGAGGAGCTTTCATACCTCGTTTAAAGGTCCAAGCACGAACTTCTTTTTCACCAGCTGTGAAGTAAGTTCCAAGTCCTAATAGATGGTAAGCAGCTCGAGTCAACTTATCCACACCAGATTCTGTCAAACCAATGGCTTCAAGAAACTCTTTTTTATCTTCATCGTCTAACTCAGAAATTTCTTCTTCAGCACGCGCAGAAATGACCACCACCTCTGCATTTTCTGTTGCTGCGAATTCACGGATTTGCTTCACATAATCGATCGAATCTGGATCTGCAACCACATCCTCATCCACATTTGCTACATAAAGAACTGGTTTAGTGGTCAAGAGGAAGAGTCCTTTAACTACTTTTTGTTCTTCATCTGTGAATTCAATGGTACGAGCTGATTTTCCATCTTCAAGAACTGGTTTAATCTTTTGAAGAACGTTAAATTCTGCAACAGATTCCTTATCTTTTTGCGTACGAGCCATCTTTTCCACACGCGCATAGCGTTTATTCACAGATTCTAAGTCCGCAAGAATCAACTCTAGGTTAATGGTATCAATATCTGCTAATGGATCTACAAAATCATCTTCACGACCTTGCTCACGCATGACATTTTCATCATCAAAGGCACGAACCACATGAACAATGGCATCAACTTCACGGATATTGGCCAAGAATTTGTTCCCAAGACCTTCACCTTTAGAAGCCCCTTTGACAATCCCTGCAATATCTGTAAATTCAAAGGTTGTTGGGACTGTTTTCTTAGGAGTAATCATTTCCGTCAATTTTTGGAGGCGTTCATCTGGAACTTCTACCATCCCAACGTTTGGATCAATGGTTGCAAATGGATAGTTTGCAGCCTCTGCTCCTGCTTTTGTAATTGCATTAAATAGGGTTGATTTACCAACATTTGGCAAACCCACGATACCTGCTGTTAAAGCCATAATTTCTCATTCTCCGTTCACATTTCAATATTCAATATTATAACACAAAAAGGGAAAACTTGCTAACCCTCTAACTTCTTGCCTTTAGTCAATGATTTTACTCATTTTTCTTTCAAAATCATAACGACTCATCATAACAACGTGATCACAATTGCTGCATTTTATCTTGATATCTGCACCTAAACGTGTGATTTCCCAACGATTGGCTTTTTTACCTGTAGACTTGATTGTACAAGCGTGTGGTTTTTTCATTTCAACAAAATTTCCAACTTGATACATACTACTCTCCTTTTCATATTTCTGATTATATCATAAAAGAGGTGAGCTAGGCTCAACCTCTTTCTATTAATTTGTACGAACTGGTGTAATCAGCTGCATGAAATCTTCATCTGTGTCAGCTGGTACCAAAGTAAAAGGACGAACTGCTGAGATGAAGCTGATTGTTACCTTTTCACTATTCAAGGCTTTTAATGCTTCAATCAAGTAAGTTGGGTTAAAGCTAATCGTTAAATCTTCACCAGATACAGCAACTGTATCGATTTCTTCATCTACTTTACCAACTTCTGGAGAATTTACATGTGCTGTAACTACTCCTTGTTTGATTTCTAATTTTACAGTTCCATTTTGAGTAGCACTTGATAAAAGACGAGCACGTTCCATAGATTGACGTAAATGAACAACATCAAAAGTCACTGTCGTATTAAAGTCGGTTGGAATTAAGCGATCTGTATCAGGATAATTACCTTCTAAGAGGCGTGTATAGAAGCTAATATTTTCGCTTCTAAAGAGAATTTGATTATTTGCAAAGAAAATCTCTACTGTTTCAATATCGTCCGTAAAAACAGCTGAAAATTCGCGTAGAGAGCGACTTGGGATAACAACATCAAAATTATCACTATTTTTCTCAAGAGTTAATTTTTTCTGGCTCAGACGATGTGAGTCTGTTGCAACTGTTTTTAATTCTTGATGATTACTCAAAACAAAGTGAACACCAGTCAAAATAGGACGACTTTCTTGTACACTAGCTGCAAAGGCAGTTTCGTTGATAATCTTCTTAAGAAGTTTTGTTTCAAGAACTAAAGGATTACTTGCAGCGATTTCCTGGATACGTGGATATTGTTCACTATCTTTACCTTTAAGGGTAATCTCTGATTTTCCACTTGTTAATACAATCTGATGTTGCTCGATCTCTTTGAAATCAAGAGTCACATCTGGAAGACTTGATACTACATTGATAAAGAATGAAGCTTCTAGAAGGATAGAACCTAAAGAGTTAATCAAAAGACCTGCATTTTCATCTTTTTGAGAAATGAAGTTTTCAATTGAAATTTGACCATTAGATCCAATTAATGTAATTCCTTCGTTTGTCACATCGATTTTGATCGTTGATAAAACAGGAATAGCATTTTTAGAACTAATAGCACGTTTTGTAATATTTAATGATTGCAGGAATAGATTTTTGTTAATTGAAAAATGAATCATGGAATCTCCTTTATTTATTTTTATTATTAGAAGGTTAATAGTAATAGTAGGCTGTGTGAAATTTGTGGAAAACCTAGTTTAGTTTAGAAAATTTAAGAAGTTACACTTGTTTAAAAGATGTGTATAAATTAGTAAAAATGTAAACACTTATCCACAAGTTATTTGATTTTCTTTTTGATAGTTTCGATTTCTATACGTAATTTATCATCCGTTTCAATCATAGATTTGATTTTTGCATGAGCATGAATGACGGTCGTATGATCTTTACCACCAAATTCTTTTCCGATTTTTGGAAGGCTATTATCTGTCAGCTCTCTAGCTAGATACATAGCAACTTGACGAGCTAGAACAATATTCTGAACACGTCTAGTTCCCTTCATCTCCTTAACGCTGACATCATAAAAGTTTCCGACTTCCTCTTGGATTTTTTCAATCGGAATAACAGTCATGGTGCTAACACTTTGTTTTCGAGCACGTATAGCCTCAGATGCGATATCCACAGTTATCGTGTTTATTTGTTTGACTTTAGCCATGAGACTAATATCTTTGAGCGCACCTTCTAGTTCACGTACATTAGAGTCAAACTGGCCAGCCAAATATTCGATTGTGTCAGGTTGAAAATGATAATCAAGATCCTCTGTTTTACTGTTTAAAATAGCAATACGAGTTTCAAAATCTGGAGGAGTAATATCCGTTGTTAATCCCCATGAGAAGCGCGTGACAAGACGCTCAGGTAAATTTTCTAGTTGTTCTGGTCTGCGGTCACTCGTTAAAACAATCTGTTTATTATTACTGTGAAGTTTGTTAAATGTATTAAAAAATTCATCCTGAGTTTGTACTTTATTTCCACTAAGAGATTGAATATCATCAATAAGAAGGAGATCTAAACTTCGATAGGTTTTTTTAAAATTATCCATATCATTTAGCCTTAGATGATCTAAAAATTCATTAATAAAGCTTTCAGCAGGAATGTATTTAACACGCGCATTAGGATTTTTTTTGAGAATTTCATTTCCCAGAGCATTGAGTAAGTGAGTTTTTCCTAAACCGGGTCCTCCATATATAAACAGAGGATTATAAGTTAGTCCAGGATCTTCTGAGACGGCTAAAGCAGCAGACTTAGCCCAAATATTTCCATCACCTTGGATAAAATTATCAAAAGTATAAATATCTCTTAATCCTGTTTCTGAATAAGGAATAGATTTTTCAAGTTGTTCCTGTTGGTGATTACTGTTTTCAATATTACTTGCTACATCGGAGGTATTAGAATCTTCCTTAGTTAATACATATTGGGCTTTTATTTCAGTGTCGTAGATTTGGAAACCGACAGCTACAATTATATCATTGAGTTTTGTACTCCAAACCATTTCCATTTCAGATCTTGGTAAAAATATAGTAGCTACATTTCCCTCGACCTTTATTAATTCAGCAGGTGTCACGTAGAAATCAAACATTGATCGTGTTAATCTTTCTTTAGCTAATTCTAAAATCTGATTCCAAAATTGTTTTTCTTTCAACAACAAACTCCTCCTTTTCTAAATGGTATAATCTTAAACACTATTTTATCATATAGCAAGCATTTTTTCCACAACTTGTGAAAAACAATCCACAATGTTTAAAAGATTTATCCACAAGTTGTGGATAAAAGGTATAAATTTTGATTTTACTGATTTTTCCTCTACTAATTTAGTGGATAAGTCTGTGATTTGAGAAAAATAAAATAACAGCCTTATTTCAGGCTGTTAATAAAACGTTGGTACTCTTCTTGATTATGAAAAGAAATGGTTATTTTCCCAGCTTCCTTCTTTTGGAGGCGAATCTGAACATCTAATCCCAGTAATTTTTTTAAATTTTCTTCTTCTTCTTTGATAAAGTGATCTTTTTCTTTGATTTTCTTCTTATTTTTTTCTTCTTTAAGTAGATACTCCACCTGCCGAACTGATAAATCCTCTGTCTGAATGCGATAGAGTAATTTTTTTTGTTCGTCAGTAGATAGTTGAATCAGGAGCCTAGCATGTGCTTGAGACAATTTTCCAGCTTCTACTTCGGTTAAAATAAAATCAGGGAGTGTTAGCAAGCGAACAAGATTGGTAATATATGGTCGTGATTTCCCCATTTTTTCAGCAATGTCTGCATGAGTATACCCTTTATCAATTAAAGATTGATAAGCTTTCGCTTCTTCAATCGGATTCAAGTCTTCTCGCTGTAAATTTTCAATGATAGAGTGAATCATCATGTCCTGATCAGATAAATTTTTGATGATTACAGGAACTTCTGATAGCCCAGCTGCTATCGATGCCCGATACCGTCTTTCTCCAGCTAGGATTTCGTATCCAATAACTGGAGATTGACGGACGATAATTGGTTGAATTAATCCATTTTCTTTAATAGATTGGGCAAGTTCTTCTATTTTTTCTTTTGAGAATTCTTTACGAGGTTGGTAGGGATTTTTTTGAATATCACTGATACGAATTAGTTTGAGTTCTTCCATATTTCTACAGTATCACATCTTTGATATTCTGTAAAGTAGGTTTACAAATATGTAAACTATTGATTTAAATCACTTGTACTTTTATCTAGCTTGATTGTAGTTTTCTCTTCTTTACCATTACGGTAATAAGTTACAGTTATTTCATCACCAATAGAGTGATTGTAAAGTGCATTTTGCAATTCAGTAGTAGATGAAATCTTGGTATCATCTACTTTTGTGATGACATCATATTGTTGTAAATGTCCGTTTGCAGGCATATTCTTTTGAACAGAGCGAACAGCGACACCAGAAGTAACATTATCAGGAAGTTTTAATTTTTGTAGATCGGAAGTGCTAAGGTTTGTCAAATTAACCATGTGGATACCAAGAGCAGGTCGAGTTACTTTTCCATCTTTTTCCAACTGTTTGATAATATTCTTAACATCATTTGCAGGAATAGCAAAGCCGAGACCTTCTACAGATGTTCCACCATTAGAGGCAATTTTACTTGATGTAATACCGATAACTTGTCCCTGGATATTGATCAAAGGACCTCCAGAGTTACCAGGGTTAATAGCTGTATCTGTTTGGATGGCATTTGTTGAAATAGCTTGGCCATCTTCAGATTTCAAAGAAACGTGTCTGTTTAAACTTGATACAATCCCTTGTGTAACTGTATTTGCATATTCTGACCCTAAAGGACTACCAATTGCGATAGCTGTTTCCCCAACAGATATTTGACTTGAGTCACCAAACTCAGCTACTGTAGTAACCTTCTCTGAAGAGATTTTTACTACTGCAATATCAGAATAGGTATCAGAACCAATAATTTCACCTGGTACTTTTGTTCCATCTGCTAGACGAATATCAACTTTTTTAGCTCCACTAATAACGTGAGTGTTAGTTACAAGATAAGCATCATCCCCATCTTTTTTATAGATGACACCAGAACCTTCACTGTTAATTTGTTCAGTATTTGAATCTGTATCAGTATCATCAGTTCCAGCAAAACCACTTTGAGAGTTTCCTGAATAAGTGATAATAGAGACAACTGCATCTTTAACTTTATCTACAGCCTGCGTAGTAGAATTTTCATTATTTGAAGCTGTCTTAGTGACTGCTGCACTATTTTGTTCTCCATTTCCTTGTTTTTGGTTGAATTGAAGAACAGTCAAACTTCCTAAAAGACCACTAAAAAAGCTGATGAGAATAATTAGTAAAAGTTGTCCGATTTTTTTTGAAATATTTTGTATTTTTTTCATAGATTCCTCCATGTTTGATTTATTAGCAAAAGTATAAGATTATTAACTTAATTCTAACTTAAAAAACTTAAGTTTTCAACAATCTGTGGATAATTGTTGAATATTTGTGAATTTATTGTGTTTTTCACCTTTTTCATTTGTGAATAAGATGTGAATAGAGTATGATTATGATAAAATAGAAGCATGAAAATTAAAATTGTAACAGTAGGAAAACTAAAAGAAAAGTATCTCAAAGATGGAATTGCAGAATACTCTAAAAGAATATCTCGATTTGCTACCGTAGAAATGATTGAATTAGCTGATGAAAAAACACCAGATCGTGCCAGTGATTCTGAAAATCAGAAGATTTTAGAGTTAGAAGGAAATCGAATTCTTTCCAAAATTGGGGATAGAGAATTTGTTATCGTTTTGGCTATTGAAGGGAAGACCTTATCTTCTGAAGAATTTAGTAGCCAATTAGAACAAGCTTCTATTAATGGTTATTCAACTTTAACCTTTGTTATTGGTGGGAGTTTAGGGCTCTCTCATCAAGTAAAAAAGCGTGCGAATCTATTTCTTAGCTTTGGTCGTTTAACTCTACCACATCAATTAATGCGCCTCGTTCTTATAGAGCAAATATACCGAGCTTTTACTATCCAACAAGGTTCTCCATATCATAAATAGGATTGACTATTCTCGATTATTTTGATAAGATAAACTAGTTAGGTCTCATAGCTCAGCTGGATAGAGCATTCGCCTTCTAAGCGAACGGTCGCAGGTTCGAATCCTGCTGGGATCATACACTAGATGTAACGCTGGGGAAACCCAGCGTTTTTTGTAAAAAATGACAGTTCAGGTACAAAAATGTGCAGTTGAGAATGAATTATTTTAAAATGAACTCCGTTTTGTATAATAGGCTTGTAAGTTAATTTACAAGAAAAAACAATAAAGGAGAATTTAATATGGAAAAAACAGTTAAATTAGAACAGTTCAAAAAACTTACAGAAAAAGAATTACAGGAAATTCAAGGTGGGGATAAAAGATTAACTTACTTTATTACTAACCTTTTTCCTAAAAGGAAAAAATAGAAAACATTGTAGATTATAGGGAGACATAATGGATTTATTAAAAATATTCATAGTTATTCTTCATATTTTTATTTTAACAAATAGCTATAAACTAATTTGTAGAGCAACAAAAAAAGAAAGATTTCTATTCATATGTTGGATTTTTATATTGCAGTCCATAGTTGAAATTTTCTTTTATTTTGTTTTTTTACATGGTTTAGGTTTAGAAAAACTAATGTTTCCCTTTATTATATATGTTTATCTAATAGGAATAAAAAAGTATGATAAGTACAAGGCTATTTTTATCAGTCTACTATTATCTTTATTATATCATAGCACTCATACTTTTTTATCAGTAACTTTATCTTCCATAACAGGTGATTCTTTTGTAACAAAATATGAAAATTTCTTCTTTTTAGTAGTATTATTACTAACTTATTTTGCTATAAAAAAAATTATTACTTATTTTCACCTTGAACTTAATTATTTTGACAAAGACTACCTCTATCCATTTCTTAAGAAAGTTATACTTGCTTTCTTTGCTTTACATGTTCTATCATTCATTTCAGATATGGTGAGCACTCATACGCATTTTAACAGTTTTGGTAGTATTTTAGCAACAATTGTCTTTATTTGTTTACTGCTAATCTTCTTCGCAATGAATTCTCATAAGGTAGGAGTTGAAAAAGAAATAGCCCTAAAACAGAAAAAATTTGAACAAGAACATTTACAGACTTATACAGATGAAATTGTTGGTTTGTACAATGAAATCCGTGGATTTCGTCATGATTATGCAGGTATGCTTGTCAGTATGCAAATGGCTATTGACAGTAGAGATTTACAGGAAATTGACAGAGTTTACAATGAAGTTCTAGTTAAAGCTAATCAAAAATTACGTTCAGATAAGTATACATACTTTGATTTAAACAACATAGAAGATTCAGCTTTAAGAAGTTTAATTGCGCAATCTATTGTATATGCACGAAATAAGAACGTAGAGTTTACACTAGAAGTAAAGGACACTATCACAAAATTGTCAATCGATTTACTTGATCTTGTTCGTATGATGAGTGTTTTGTTGAACAATGCTGTTGAAGGTGCTGCAGAAAGTTATTTGAAACAAATGGAAGTTGCAGTGATTAAGATGGATTTGGAAACAGTTATCGTGATTCAAAATTCGTGTAAAATTACCATGACACCTTCAGAAGATTTGTTTGAACTAGGTTTTTCTACTAAAGGGAGAAATAGAGGAATAGGACTTAATAATGTTAAAGAAATTTTAGGTAAGTATGAAAATATCATTTTAGAAACAGAGATGGAAGATAGTACGTTTAGACAGATTATTAGATTTAAGAGAGAGTTTGAATGAAAGTATTAATTTTAGAAGATGTTATTCAACATCAAGTCAGATTAGAAAGAACCTTGGATGAAATTTCAAAGGAATTAAATATTCCTATTTCTTATAAAACAACAGGTAAAGAACGAGAATTTAAGGAATATATCGAAAATGATGAATTAAACCAACTTTATTTTCTAGATATTGATATTCATGGAGTTGAGAAAAAAGGATTTGAAGTCGCACAGTTTATTCGTCACCACAATCCCTATGCAATTATCGTATTTATCACTAGTAGATCAGAATTTGCTACCTTAACTTACAAATATCAAGTATCAGCCTTGGATTTTGTTGACAAAGATATCAATGATGAATTATTTAAGAAACGTATTGAACAGAGTATCTTATATACCAAGAATATGTTACTTGAAAATAAAGATGTTGTGGATTATTTTGACTATAACTACAAGGGAAATGATTTGAAAATTCCCTACCATGATATTTTGTATATTGAAACAACAGGAGTATCTCATAAGTTAAGGATTATTGGTAAGAATTTTGCCAAAGAATTTTATGGGACTATGGCGGATATTCAAGAAAAAGACAAAGATACGCAAAGATTTTATTCCGCTCATAAGTCATTTCTTGTCAATGTAGGAAATATTAGGGAAATTGATCGAAAAAATTTAGAAGTGGTTTTTTATGAAGATCATCGTTGTCCGATTACCCGTCTCAAGGTTCGGAAATTAAGAGATATTCTGGAGAAAAAATCTAAAAAGTGATTGACAATTAGTAAGAAATTGATATAATGGTTATATCTGCTACAGATAGATGGTCCGTTGGTCAAGGGGTTAAGACACCGCCTTTTCACGGCGGTAACACGGGTTCGAATCCCGTACGGACTATATTATCCGCCATAGCTCAGTTGGTAGTAGCGCATGACTGTTAATCATGATGTCGTAGGTTCGAGTCCTACTGGCGGAGTCAAATAAAAAAGAACACCAATGGTGTTCTTTTTTGTCTCTAGTTTGAATCTCCTAACATTTTCATAAGAAAGTCTGTTATTTCTTGCGGGCTTTCTTTTTTTCCATGAGCAATCCAAGTTTGGCATACACCAAATAGTGCATTTGTTAGATAGATACTACTATACTCTAACTCAATCTCGTTTAAATTTAATTGCATAAATCGTTTCTGGAGATCAGTACTGAGCAGAATGTGCAGTTTATTTCTCAGGAAATTTTGTATTTCTTTTGTACCATTTTCAGATAGAAGAGCAGCTAGTAGCGGTTCAGATTCTAAGTATTCAAATACTTCTAGGATAGCATCTCTTTTATGATTTGCGTGTTTTTGGAAAATGTACTCAAAAGTATGAAATAGCTTACTTTGGTAGTGTTCAATCATATCATACTTATCTTTATAGTGGGTATAAAAGCTAGAACGACTAATTCCGGCTTTTTCTGCTAGTTTAACAGTGCTAATTTGATCAAATGGCTGTTCAGTTAATAATTGAACCATGGCGTTCTCAATAGTACGTTTGGTTTTTAAGCGTTTGTTGCTCTCTTTCATATTTCCTCCTTATGAACAAAAATAGACAATGTGTCCAAATATAATTATTTTAACTTGTAAATCAGATTTTTTAATGTATAATCTATTATATCAAAATTTTAGACAATATGTGTAAAAAAGGAGACAATATGTTTAAAGAATGGAAAGCAATTTTTAAAAAACCAACCTTTATCATTGTAATGATAGGGATTTCTCTTATTCCTGCTTTATACAACATCATATTTTTATCATCTATGTGGGATCCATATGGGCAATTATCTGAGTTGCCTGTAGCGGTTGTTAATAATGATAAGGAAGCTTCTTACAATGGAACTACAATGACCATTGGAGAAGACATGGTGTCCAATTTAAAGGAAAATAAATCATTAGATTTTCATTTTGTCAATGAAGAAGAAGGTCAGAAAGGTCTAGAAGACGGTGCTTACTATATGGTAGTAACTTTGCCAAGTGACTTATCTGAAAAAGCAGCTTCTGTTCTAACAGACCACCCGGAACAAATGACCATTAACTATCAAACTTCTAGTGGGCATAGCTTCATCGCAAGTAAGATGAGTGACTCTGCCATGACACAGTTAAAACAGACTGTTTCTGCTAATGTAACCGAAACCTATACGAAAGCTTTATTTCAAAAGATGGGAGATTTAAAATCTGGTTTAACGAAGGCTGCAGATGGCAGTGAACAATTGGCCAACGGTGCTAGTCAGTTAGTTGTTGGAAGTCAGACATTATCTTCAAATCTTGATACTTTAGCCAACTCAAGTTTAACTTTTTCTAATGGCAGTGAACAATTTACAAAAGGGTTGACAACATATGTCACAGGAGTAAACCAACTAAATGTTGGGTTAGGAACATTTAATGATGGTTTACAGAACTATACAAGTGGAGTTTCACAGGTTGATAGTGGACTTAATCAATTATCTTCAAAAACTCCTGAACTAGTAGATGGTGTCAATCAGCTAAATACAGGAATGAAGACATATGCAGGAGGGGTTTCGCAACTGAATACAGGTCTCAATCAATTTTCAGTTGGTGTCAATGCATATACAAGTGGTGTTGACAAACTATCTGTTGGGACAAATCAATTATCTAGTCAATCAGATTCATTAAGAGATGGTATTACTCAATTAAATAAAGGGATTAAAGAAATTTCTACTCAATTGAATACGACATCTCAACAGAAAGAAGATATAACCCAGTTAACTACTAGTTTAGATGAGTTGAATAAAGCACTTCAAGCTGTAACTATATCAGATAATATTGAACTTAAAACGACAATATCTAATGACTTAGCAACTATATCTACTCTCGCTCAAACTATTGTAACTAATAGTCAATCAGAACAAGCGAGAACTCTTACCAATCTCCAAGCAACAGCAACTTATCAAACTCTCACTGACACTCAGAAAAAAGAATTGACTGAAGCTGTTTCAAATAATTCTAATTCTACGATTGATTCAGCAAAAGAAATTTTAACATCAGTAGGAAACTTAAAAGTAAGTTTGGAAAGTGTAAACCAACCAGTCTCCAACCTTTCTACTTTACAGACGAAAGCAAATCAAGTATTGCCTGTGGCTTCAAGTTCTTTGACATCGATGTCAAGTGGATTTACACAGTTGCAAAATGCTGTTGACAATCAGTTGGTTCCTGGAAGTCAATCAATTGAAAATGGAGTTAATGAGTATACTAAAGGGTTGGATACTATCTCTTTAGGTGTAAACCAACTAAGTGAAAAGAATACAACTTTAACAACAAGTTTAGATCAATTGGTTTCTGGATCAACCAAGTTGACAGAAAAATCTTCAATCTTGACAACTGGTTTGGATTCGCTAGCTGGAAAAACTCCAGAATTAGTAATAGGTATTGAAAAACTCTCATTTGGTTCTAGTCAATTAAACAGTAAGAGTTCAGACTTAATTGCAGGTCTTGATAAAATACAGTTAGGTTCTAATCAATTAACAGATAAATCAAATCAATTACTTTCAGCTAGCTCTCAATTAGGAAGTGGTGCAGAAAAAATTGCAGACGGTGCTGGGAAATTAGCAGATGGCGGTGTAACTTTAACTGCTGGTATAGAAAGTTTACAAGTAGGAGCTACAGAGCTAGGAAAAGGATTAAGTAATGCTAGCAATCAACTAAAATCAGCATCAACAGAGTCCAATAATGCAGAAATATTATCTGAGCCTTTGAGTCTTTCAAAAACAGATAATGATCAAGTTCCTGTAAATGGAATTGCTATGGCTCCTTATATGATATCAGTCGCCCTCTTTGTTGCTGCATTATCAACAAATATGATTTTTGCTAAATTACCTTCAGGTCGTCATCCTGAAAGTCGCTGGGCTTGGTTTAAATCACGCTTTGAAATAAATGGAGTCATTGCTGTGTTAGCAGCTGTCTTAGTCTATGGAGGAGTTCATCTTATAGGTCTAACGGCAAATCATGAAATGAGAACCTTATTCTTAATCATTATCGCAAGTTTGACCTTTATGTCGATGGTAACTGCTTTAACGACATGGAATAGTCGTTTAGGTGCTTTCTTCTCTCTTATTTTGTTATTATTGCAATTAGCATCAAGTGCAGGAACTTATCCACTTGCTTTGACAAATGATTTCTTTAAAGCGGTCAATCCTTGGTTGCCAATGAGTTATTCAGTTTCAGGATTGAGACAAACAATTTCTATGACAGGGAATATGCATCATCAAGTAATTTTCCTTCTTGTAACGTTAGTTCTATTCATAGGATTAGGTATGCTGGCTTATCAACCTAAGAAAATGGACGAAGATTAGATATGTTTCACGTGAAACAATGATATAAACAGATTGATAGAACTATCAACTAAAAATTCATAAAAACAATAAAACTCAGTTGGATTATCCAACTGAGTTTTTATCATCTAATTTAATCTTTCCAAAGTTCTTTGACTTTCGCTTGAACTTCTTCATTTTCAAGGAATTCATCGTAGGTTTCATCGATACGGTCGATGACACCGTTTTTAGATAAGACAATGATATGGTTAGCCAAAGTTTGAATAAACTCATGGTCGTGACTGGCAAAGATGATAGATTCTTTGAAGTTTTTCAATCCATCGTTCAAGCTTGAAATAGATTCCAAATCCAAGTGATTTGTAGGATCGTCAAGTACAAGAACGTTTGATTTCAAAAGCATGAGTTTTGAAAGCATCACGCGCACCTTTTCTCCCCCTGACAAGACGTTTACAGGCTTGTTAACCTCGTCTCCAGAAAAGAGCATGCGTCCGAGGAATCCACGAAGGAAGGTATTGTCGTCTTCTTCTTTACTTGCAAATTGACGGAGCCAGTCAAGAATCGACTCACCACCTGCAAAATCAGCAGAATTGTCTTTTGGTAAGTAAGAGCGACTAGTTGTAACTCCCCACTTGACAGTTCCTTCATAGTCGATATCTCCCATAATCGCACGAATCAAGGCAGTTGTTTGAATATCATTTTGCCCGATAAGAGCTGTCTTATCACCTGGACGCAAGATGAAGCTGATGTTGTCAAGAATAGTTTCACCGTCAATCTTGACAGATAAGTTTTCTACTGTCAAGAGATCATTACCGATTTCTCGTTCTGCTTTAAAGTTGATAAATGGATATTTACGGCTAGAAGGTACAATTTCTTCAAGTTCAATCTTGTCAAGCATTTTCTTACGTGAAGTCGCTTGCCTTGATTTAGAAGCATTGGCAGAGAATCGAGCAACGAATTCTTGAAGTTGTTTGATCTTTTCTTCTGCTTTTGCATTACGGTCAGCTTGTAATTTAGCAGCTAGTTCAGAAGATTCTTTCCAGAAATCGTAGTTACCTACGTAGAGTTTGATTTTTCCAAAGTCAAGGTCGGCCATGTGTGTACATACTTTGTTCAAGAAGTGACGGTCATGGGATACGACAATAACTGTGTTATCAAAATCAATCAAGAAATCTTCTAACCAGGTAATAGATTGAATATCAAGACCGTTGGTAGGCTCATCCAAAAGAAGGACATCCGGTTTACCAAATAGAGCTTTAGCAAGGAGTACTTTCACTTTGTCTCCATTTGCAAGTTCGCTCATATTTTGGTAATGAAGTTCTTCAGGAATATTCAAATTTTGTAAGAGTTGTGAAGCTTCACTTTCAGCTTCCCAACCACCTAGTTCAGCAAATTCTCCCTCAAGTTCAGCAGCACGAACACCATCTTCATCTGAAAAATCTTCCTTCATATAAATGGCGTCTTTTTCTTTCATGATGTTGTAAAGTTTTTCGTTTCCCATGATGACAACATCAATAACACGCTCGTCCTCATAGTCAAAGTGATTTTGACGAAGAACTGAAAGACGTTCATCTGGTCCGAGAGAGACATGACCAGTTGTTGGTTCAATATCACCAGCTAAAATTTTCAAAAAGGTTGATTTTCCAGCACCATTAGCACCAATCAAACCATAGGTGTTTCCTTCTGTAAATTTAATGTTGACATCATCAAAAAGTTTGCGATCACTAAAACGTAGTGAAACATCAGATACTGTTAGCAATGTTTTTCTCCTATTATACGTAATACTCTAATTCTACTAGAAAATTAGTAAATATTCAAATTTTTATTTGTCAATTTTTTGTAAAGTAAGTTGACAAATGATTTACAGTTGAAAGGGGTAACAAGTCTATTGTTTGAATAAAAAAATTATCTGTCTTTTTATTAAAAAAATGCTATAATTGAAAGGACCATATCAAAGGAGAATCAAATGAATAAACCCATTATTTTAACAGGAGATCGTCCAACGGGGAAATTACATATTGGGCACTACGTTGGAAGCTTAAAAAATCGTGTCTTACTACAGGAAGAAAATAAATATGACATGTTTGTCTTTTTAGCTGATCAACAAGCCTTAACTGACCATGCAAAAGATCCTCAAACAATAGTAGAGTCTATTGGGAATGTCGCTTTGGACTATCTTGCAGTGGGGTTAGATCCTAATAAATCAACGATTTTCATCCAAAGTCAAATACCAGAATTGGCAGAACTTTCCATGTATTACATGAATTTGGTTTCTTTGGCCCGTTTGGAACGAAACCCAACCGTCAAAACAGAAATTGCTCAGAAAGGATTTGGGGAAAGTATTCCAACTGGATTTTTGGTTTATCCAGTTGCGCAAGCCGCTGACATTACAGCATTTAAAGCTAACTTGGTTCCAGTAGGGAATGACCAAAAGCCGATGATTGAACAAACACGTGAAATTGTTCGTTCTTTTAACCATGCCTACAATTGTGATGTTTTAGTGGAGCCAGAAGGAATTTATCCTGAGCATGAAGGTGCAGGACGTTTGCCAGGTTTAGATGGTAATGCCAAAATGTCGAAATCACTTAATAATGGTATTTACCTAGCTGACGATGCGGATACTTTACGCAAAAAAGTGATGAGTATGTATACTGATCCAGATCATATTCGTGTTGAAGATCCAGGTAAGATTGAAGGTAATATGGTTTTCCATTACTTAGATGTTTTTGGTCGCCCAGAGGATGCACAAGAAATTGCTGAAATGAAAGAGCATTACCAACGTGGAGGTCTTGGTGATGTTAAGACCAAGCGTTATCTCCTTGAAATCCTAGAACGTGAACTTGGTCCAATTCGTGAACGTCGTATTGAATTTGCTAAAGATATGGGTGAAGTCTATAACATGCTTCAAAAAGGCAGTGAAAAAGCTCGAGAAGTTGCTGGTCAAACACTCTCTGAGGTCAAAACAGCAATGGGTCTAAATTACTTTCATTAATAGATAAAAGGTGAGCTATAAAACTATCTCTTTCTTAAAATTAGAGGGATAGTTTTTTTATTTGTTCTCTTATAAATTTAATTGACAAATTTTCATAGAATGGTATGATAGATACAATACAAAAATCGTTAAGCTCAATAAAGAAAGAAATGAGGAAACTTCAATGTCTAATTGGGACACTAAATTTTTAAAAAAAGGTTTTACCTTTGATGATGTATTACTTATTCCAGCAGAGAGTCATGTGTTGCCTAATGATGCGGATTTAACAACAAAATTAGCAGATAATTTGACTTTAAATATCCCAATTATTACAGCTGCAATGGATACTGTAACAGAAAGCCAAATGGCAATTGCAATCGCGCGTGCAGGTGGGCTTGGAGTTATCCATAAAAACATGTCTATTGAGCAACAAGCTGACGAAGTTCGCAAGGTAAAACGTTCTGAGAATGGTGTTATTATCGATCCATTCTTCTTGACTCCAGAACATACAATCGCTGAAGCAGATGAGCTAATGGGTCGCTATCGTATCAGTGGTGTGCCTGTAGTTGAAACTCTTGAAAACCGCAAGTTAATTGGTATTTTGACTAACCGAGACCTTCGTTTTATTTCCGACTATAACCAACCAATTTCAAAACACATGACTAGTGAAAACTTGGTTACTGCACCGGTTGGTACAGATTTAAAAACAGCGGAGAGTATTTTACAAGAACACCGCATTGAAAAACTTCCTTTGGTTGACGAAGAAGGTCGCCTTTCTGGTTTGATTACTATTAAAGATATTGAAAAAGTGATTGAGTTTCCAAATGCAGCTAAAGATGAATTTGGTCGTCTTCTAGTTGCAGGTGCGGTAGGTGTTACTTCTGACACCTTTGAACGCGCTGAAGCCCTCTTTGAAGCAGGAGCAGATGCGATTGTTATCGACACTGCCCACGGACACTCTGCAGGAGTTCTCCGCAAAATCGCTGAAATCCGTGCACACTTCCCAGACCGTACATTGATTGCCGGAAATATCGCTACTGCTGAAGGAGCACGTGCCCTTTATGACGCAGGAGTTGATGTTGTTAAAGTTGGTATTGGTCCAGGTTCAATCTGTACAACTCGTGTGATTGCAGGTGTTGGTGTTCCACAAGTTACAGCAATTTACGATGCTGCAGCAGTTGCGCGTGAATATGGTAAAACGATTATTGCCGACGGTGGAATCAAGTATTCTGGAGATATTGTTAAAGCCCTTGCTGCTGGTGGAAATGCAGTAATGCTTGGATCAATGTTTGCAGGAACAGATGAAGCTCCAGGTGAAACTGAAATCTTCCAAGGACGTAAGTTCAAGACTTACCGTGGTATGGGTTCAATTGCTGCTATGAAGAAGGGGTCAAGCGACCGTTACTTCCAGGGTTCAGTTAATGAAGCAAACAAACTGGTTCCAGAAGGAATTGAAGGTCGTGTTGCTTATAAAGGTGCAGCGGCTGACATCGTCTTCCAAATGATTGGTGGTATTCGTTCTGGTATGGGTTACTGTGGTGCTGCGAATCTTAAAGAATTGCATGATAATGCTCAGTTTATCGAAATGTCTGGTGCAGGTCTAAAAGAAAGTCATCCGCATGATGTGCAAATTACTAACGAAGCACCAAATTACTCAATGTAATTAAAAAAAGCTCCTGTTTAACAGGAGCTTTTTTGTTTTAACATGCATGTAAAGTTTAGTTTACAGATAGTTGACCATCATTTACTGTAAAGACGCTTAGGTTATCAGGCAAGTTTTGAAGGTGGTCTAAACTTGTAGTTGTTATAAAGGTTTGAATGTTATGAGAGATAGTCTCTAATAATTTAAGTTGACGATTATTGTCAAGTTCACTCATAACATCGTCAAGTAAAAGAATGGGAGATTCCTTGGTAATGCTTTCCATCAACTCGATTTCAGCTAGTTTGACAGACAGAACTAGGCTACGATGCTGTCCTTGACTGCCAAAACTTGCTTCTATACCGTTGATTAAGAAAACCATATCATCTCGATGAGGACCAACTCCTGTGTTCTTTTTAAATAAATCTCTAGGTTTACTCTTTTGAAGTGCTATATAAAAAGAATCAGCTAAATGTTCTTTGTCAACAAAGTTTACAGAAGGTTGATAGCGTATTGACAGTTCTTCTAATTGGTCTGAAATGTCAAAATGTTTCTTTTGACCAAAGAAATCCATTTTCTGGATAAAATCAGCCCTGTGAATCATTACACGACATCCATATTCTACAAGTTGATCATCAAGAACGGATAAAAATGTTTCATCAATATTTTGTGTAGTTTTTAGATAGGTATTTCTCTGTTTAAGAATATGGTTATAGCTTGACAAGTCTGACAAGTAAATCGGTTTGATCTGTCCCAACTCCATGTCAATGAATTTACGTCGAATGGCTGGCGCACCTTTGACAAGTTGTAAATCTTCTGGAGCAAATAAGACAACATTCATATGTCCAATATAATCAGAAAGACGAGCTTGTTTTAAATGATTCACTTTAGTAATCCGACCTTTTTGTGTTAAGTCGATTTCAAGTGGTATAGTTGCTGTTTTCTTCTGCAACAGACCGGAAACTTGTAGTTGTTCTTCTTCAAACTGAATTAAATTTTTGTCTGTCTTTGTTCGATGACTTCTTGTTAAGGCTAAAAAGTAAATACTTTCAAGAAGATTCGTTTTCCCTTGGGCGTTTCGGCCAACAAATACATTTAATTTTGGATTAAAATCAACTTTGATATTATGATAGTTACGAAACTGTTTAATGGATAAGTTTTTCAACCACATGATTATCTACCTGGAAAACGTGGTGCAGATTTTGTATTTGTTGGTTGAGCTTTTTTTGTAGATTTTTTTTGAACTTTCTTATTCATTTCCTTTACAAGCTTAGCTACACGTTCTTTCTCAAGTTTTTCTAGATGAAACTCCTCTAGTTCTTCTGGGGTTGGTTGAACTAGAACAATCTGGGTTTTTAAATCAGGGATTTCAATAGAATCCCCGATTCTAATTTTCTTGCCTCGACGATTTTCTAATTCTCCATTAAAATAAACAAGGTGGTCAGATAAAAAAGATTTAATAGCACCGCCACTTTGTATGATTCCAAGGTCTTTCAAAAGAGATTGGAGAGTAATAAATTCTTCAAATAATTTGTATTCCATAGTTCACCTCAATCTTTGGTATTATACCATAATTTGCTCAAAATAGTTGAGAAGAAACCACTGATATGAAAACGATTTTAATTTTAAAAGAGTCAAAGAGAACAAGAAAAATTTTCGTTTTCATGGTATAATAGAACTCTATGTAAAAGGAGGTAAAAGATGGAGTTATTCCCTGGAATTGCAGTCCATTTTATCCAATCTAAAAAGTTTAAGACTAATAAAATAACCATGCGTTTTACAGCTCCGTTATCTCTGGATTTAATTTCAGGTCGCATGTTAAGCGCTAGTATGCTTGAAACAGCTAATAAAAGTTTTCCAACTGCTCAAATTCTTAGAAAATATTTAGCAGCATTGTATGGAGCGGATTTATCGACTCATGCATATAGAAGAGGACAAAGCCATCTTGTAGATGTCAGTTTAACGTATGTTCGAGATGAATTTTTAAGTAAGAAAAACGTGCTAACTTCTCAAATTTTAGAATTATTGTATCAAGTCATATTTAATCCCTTGTCAGATGAGGAAGGATTTGAAAAGAATGTCTTTGAAATTGAGAAAAAACAACTGTTGGCAAGACTGGAATCAGAATTAGAGGATCCTTTCTTCTTTGCGCATAAAGAATTAGATCATTTGTTTTTCCAAGAAGAATCCATGCAGTTAGTCCCTAAAGATTTGATTTCCAGAATTTCTGAAGAGACTTCTAAAACTTCTTATTCAAGTTTCCAAAAAATGCTGAAAGAAGATAGGATTGATTTATTCTTTTTAGGGGACTTTAATGAAATTGAAGTTCTAGAAAACCTGAAGAAATTGAACTTGACAGGTCGTAAAGCAACTGTAAACATTCAGTATCGACAAGAATATTCAAATGTACTTAGGGAGGGAATTGACAGGAAAAACCTAGGGCAGTCTATTCTAGAAATGGGCTATCATAGCACAATTGGTTATGGGGATGATCAAAAAATGGCTTTACTACTTGTAAACGGTCTGCTTGGAGCTTTCCCTCACTCTAAATTGTTTACTCAAGTAAGGGAAAAGGAAGGGTTGGCTTATACTGTATCTAGTTACCTGGATCTTTTTAGTGGATTTTTACGATTATTTGCTGGAATCAATCGTCAGAACCGAAACAAGGCAAGAAAATTGATGAATGATCAATTACTCAATATCAAAAATGGTAGATTTACAGATATTGAAGTTAATCAAACTAAGGAAATGATTCGTAGGACGATGTTATTGAGTCAGGATAATCAAGATTCGATTATAGATAGAGAATATTTAAGCCTCTTTTTTGGTAAATCGGTTTTAGACCTGGATACTTTGATAGAGACACTAGAGCAAGTTGACAAGGAGGCAATCTGTAGGGCTGCGTCTAGCCTGAAATTGCAAGCTATCTATTTTATGGAAGGAGCAGAATGACTAGAGTTACTTTTGACGAGAAATACTATCCAGCTGTAAAGGAAACTCTTTATCAAGCAACATTAGAAAATGGCTTGACAGTTACTTTGCTTCCAAAAAATGACTTTAACGAAGTTTACGGTGTAGTCACTGTTCAAATTGGTTCAGTTGACACAGAGTTTACAGTAAGAGATGGAAAAAGAAAAATATATCCAAAAGGGATTGCTCATTTTTTAGAGCATAAACTTTTTGAAAGAGAAAATTCTGAAGATATCATGGCTGCTTTTACTGAACTAGGTGCAGATAGTAATGCCTTTACAAGCTTTACAAGTACAAGTTATATTTTTTCAACGTCTGACCATGTTACTGAGTGTTTGGACCTGCTTGACGAGCTAGTTACAAGCTTTAATATTACTGAAGAATCTGTTGAACGCGAAAAGGATATCATTCAGCAAGAACGCGAAATGTACCAAGACGATCCGGATTCCTGCTTATTCTTTAAAACACTTGCAAATCTATATCCAGAAAGTCCTCTGGCTTCAGATATTGTTGGAACTGAAGATTCGATAGAAAATATTAGATTAGAGGATTTACGAGACAATTTTGAAGAATTTTACACTCCTGTCAATAGTCATATTTTCCTTGTTGGGAACTTTGATTTAGAACTGATACAGAATTATTTCAGACAAAAGGATGTTGGAGATTGGATAGAAGAAACTTCGAGAGAAACAATCGCTTTAAACCCTGTAAAGAAGGTTGATAGCAGTCGTATGGATGTCGCCTCTCCTAAATTAGCTATTGGTGTTCGAACAAATTCCAATATGAGTAATCAGGATTGTTACCGATATAGTATTTTGCTAAGAGCTTTATTTACGATGATGTTTGGTTGGACTTCTAAAAGATTTCAGAGTTTGTATGAAACTGGCAAATTAGATGCTTCATTAGCTTTAGAAGTTGAAATCAATCGACGGTTTAACTTTTTGATGCTGACAATGGAGACGAAGGAGCCTGTTGCAATTTCGCACCAATTTCGAAAGGCGATTCAGAACTTTGTGACTGATGCAGATGTTTCGGAAGAACATCTTGATTTAATAAAAAGTGAAATTTATGGAGAGTTTATCCATAACATGAATTCTTTAGAATTTATTGCGACTCAATATCAGTCGCATATTGAGGAATCAACCCTATTTGATTTGCCAAAGATTATACAGGAAATGACCTTGGAAGATGTTCTTGAGGTAGGACATCATTTTATCGACAGTAGTGAAATCGTTGAATTTACGATTTTTCCACTATAGTCATTCAAGTAAAACAGACTAGAAAGAAGGAATGGTAAGTATGAGAAAAAAAACAATTGGTGAAGTTTTACGTTTAGCAAGAATTAGTCAAGGTTTGAGTCTGGAGGAATTGCAGCGTAAAACGGACATCCAACTTGATATGCTAGAAGCCTTAGAATCAGATGATTTTGATAAATTGCCTAGTCCCTTTTATGCTCGTTCTTTTTTGAGGAAATATGCTTGGGCAGTTGAGTTGGATGAAAACATTGTTTTAGACGCATATGATTCAGGGAGTATGATTACCTATGAGGAAGTTGATGTTGATGAGATAGAACTAACAGGTCGTAGACGTTCCAATCGTAAGAAGCGTTCCTTGCTTCCACTTTTTTACTTTGTTCTATTCTCCCTATCAATTTTAATTTTCGTAACCTACTATGTTTGGAATTATATTCAAACACAGTCAACAGAAACAGCTTCAGCTAACTATAATATTGTGACTACAACTACAAATGCACCAAGTAGTGAAACAACAAGTAGTAATCAAACCACTAATCCATCAAGTTCGACTGAAGCCTCAACTGTGACAGTCACAGGGCAAGGAGATGTCATATCAGTGGAATATAAAACTCCTAAAGAAACTGCCGAACTTCAATTATCTGTAACGGATGCAACAAGTTGGGTTAGCGTTTCAGATACTGATTTGGCTGGAGGGGCAACTCTAGATCCAAATAATAAAACAGTTAAAACAACAATTTCTAAAGGATCTCCAGTAACTATCACATTAGGTGTTGTTAAAGGTGTGAAAATAAAAATCGATAATCAGGAAATCGATACTTCGAAATTAACAGGCCAAACTGGTTGGATTACAATGAATTTGAGTTCAAATTAAATTAAGGAAGGATAATATGAAAAAAGAGAATATTCCTAACATACTTACGCTTGGTAGAATTTTATTTATTCCAATTTTTGTTCTCCTTCTATCATTTGGACAGTCTCCTGTGTTACATAAAATAGCAGCAATTATTTTTGCCGTTGCCAGTATCACTGACTATCTAGATGGCTATTTAGCTAGAAAATGGCAAGTAGTTAGCAATTTTGGTAAATTCGCAGATCCAATGGCAGATAAGTTGTTAGTTATGTCGGCCTTTATCATGCTAGTAGGTCTAAATATGGCTCCTGCTTGGGTAGTAGCTATTATCATTTGCCGAGAACTTGCAGTTACTGGGTTGCGCCTACTCTTAGTTGAAACTGGTGGAACTGTTTTAGCTGCAGCAATGCCAGGAAAAATCAAAACATTTAGCCAGATGTTTGCGATTATCTTCTTGTTATTTCATTGGAATTTACTTGGTCAGATAACTCTTTATATCGCTTTGTTCTTTACAGTTTATTCTGGTTATGATTACTTCAAGGGAAGCGCGTATTTGTTTAAAGGAACCTTTCGCTAGATATGGAATCGATTATTAAAATTAAGGATCTGTCATTTCGATACCAGGCAGATCAAGAACACTATGATGTTCATAACATTTCGTTTCACGTGAAACGTGGAGAATGGTTGTCTATCGTTGGTCATAATGGTAGTGGAAAATCAACAACTGTTCGCTTGATTGACGGTTTGCTAGAAGCGGAATCTGGAGAAATTTGGATAGATGGTGATTGCCTAACTCCGGAAAACGTCTGGGAAAAAAGACGTAAGATTGGTATGGTATTTCAAAATCCTGATAACCAATTCGTGGGGGCAACCGTAGAAGATGACGTTGCTTTTGGACTAGAAAACCAAGGGATTCCACTTGAAGAAATGGAGGTTCGAGTTACTGAAGCTTTATCATTGGTTGGCATGGCAGAATTTTCTAAAAAGGAACCATCTCGTTTATCAGGCGGTCAAAAACAAAGGGTTGCTATTGCAGGAGTTGTTGCTCTGCGACCAGACATTTTAATTTTGGATGAGGCTACAAGCATGTTGGATCCAGAGGGACGACTAGAGTTGATTAAGATCGTCCAAAAGATTCGCCAAGATCACCAAATGACAGTAATCTCCATTACGCATGACCTAGATGAGGTGGCCATGAGTGACCGTGTTTTGGTGATGAAAAAAGGAGAAATCGAATCAACTAGTACTCCTAGAGAATTATTCTCTAGGTTAGATTTAGATCAAATTGGTTTAGATCAACCCTTTGTCAACCAATTAAAAGAATCTCTACGTACTAGTGGCTTGAAATTACCAGAGCACTACCTGACCGAAGAGGAGCTCGAGGAGGCTTTATGGGAATTATTCTAGACAATGTGAGTTATACGTATCAGGAAGGAACACCCTTTGCCTCAGCTGCCTTGTCCGATATTAATTTGTCAATAGAGGATGGATCTTATACAGCAATTATTGGGCATACAGGAAGCGGGAAATCTACAATTCTACAACTTTTGAATGGTTTGTTGGTTCCCACAAAGGGAAGTGTTCGTGCCTTTGATACACTAATTACATCAACATCCGTCAATAAGCAAATTCGTCAAATTCGCAAACAAGTAGGATTGGTATTTCAGTTTGCAGAAAATCAAATATTTGAAGAAACTGTCTTAAAAGATGTAGCTTTTGGTCCTCAGAATTTTGGAGTTTCTGTAGAAGAGGCCGAGGCTATTGCGCGTGAAAAATTAGATTTAGTAGGAATTGACGAGTCACTTTTTGAACGTAGTCCATTTGAACTCTCAGGTGGTCAGATGAGAAGGGTCGCTATTGCTGGGATTTTAGCAATGGAGCCAAGTATCTTGGTTTTAGATGAGCCTACAGCAGGACTAGATCCGATTGGTCGGAAAGAGTTGATGACTTTGTTTGAAAAGCTTCATCAAGACGGCATCACGATTGTTTTGGTGACTCACCTTATGGATGATGTAGCAGAATTTGCTGACCAAGTTTATGTGATGGAAAAAGGAAGATTGGTTAAGAGTGGAGCGCCTAGTCTTGTCTTTCAAAATCTGGAGTTTATGGAAAATATCCAATTGGGTGTTCCAAAAATCACAAGATTTGCTCAAAGACTAGCTGACCGAGGAGTTTCTTTTAAACAAATGCCGATAACGATAGAAGAGTTTAAGGAGTTCATTAATGGATAACATGATTTTAGGTCGTTACATACCAGGAAACTCGATTGTCCATCGTCTGGACCCTCGGAGTAAGTTAGTGGCAATGATTTTATTGATTATTATCGTTTTTTGGGCCAACAATCCAATTACAAACGTAATACTTTTCGTTGCAACAGGCATATTTGTAGCTCTATCAGAAGTTCCCTTATCTTTTTTCATAAAAGGTTTGAAGTCGATGTTTTTTCTGATTACCTTTACCACCCTTTTTCAACTTTTCTTTATTTCTGGTGGTCAGGTCCTATTTGAGATGGGGTTCATAAAAATTACTACTCAGGGGATTGAGCAGGCTGGAATCATTTTTTGCCGTTTTGTGTTGATTATTTTCTTCTCAACCTTGCTTACTTTGACTACAATGCCACTAAGCCTGGCAACGGCAGTTGAGTCCTTGCTTGGCCCTTTAAAAAGATTTAAAGTGCCTGTTCATGAAATTGGACTGATGTTGTCAATGAGCTTGCGTTTTGTACCAACCTTGATGGATGATACAATTCGAATTATGAACGCTCAAAAGGCGCGTGGTGTAGATTTTGGAGAGGGGAATATCATCCAGAAGGTTAAGGCTATGATTCCTATTTTAATTCCATTATTCGCTACAAGTTTGAAAAGAGCGGATTCTCTTGCTACAGCTATGGAAGCTAGAGGATATCAAGGTGGGAATGGACGTAGTCAATATCGACAGTTGAATTGGATGCATAAAGATAGTATGGCCTTACTACTTGTATGTGTGTTAGGTGGAATCTTGTTTTTATTAAAATCCTAAAGTGAAGTATAGAATAATATAAGGTAAAGGCATGAATCGTTTCAAAAAATCAAAATATATCATCGTTCTATTTGTCGTTATACTAATGGTTTCTGTCTTTTTAGTAACGACACAATCCAGTGCAGTTGTGACAAAGGTTGGAGATGGCATTTCGCTGATAGATAGAATTGTACAGAAACCATTTCAATGGTTAGAATCTACAAAGTCAGATTTAGGAAATTTGACGAGAGCTTATAATGAGAATGAGACTCTTAAAAAAGAACTCTATCAAATGGAAAAAGAAACAAATGAAGCAGACAGATTAAAAGAAGAAAATGAACAACTGCGTCAATTATTAGATATGAAGTCAAAATTGAACGCGAGCAAGCTAATTACTGCAGATGTCATTATGAGAACTCCAGCAACTTGGAGACAGGAATTGACAGTTAATGCCGGATCAAAACAAGGTGTAACAACTAGTATGCTCGTTGTTTCTGGTGGAGGGCTTGTTGGAAGCGTTGAAAAAGTAGAAGACAACTCATCCGTAGTCAATTTATTAACAAACGCTGAAAACACAGAGAAGATTTCTGTTAAAATCCAGCACGGATCTAGTAGTATTTATGGTATTATCATTGGTTATGACAAGGAAAAAGAACTACTAAAAATCAGTCAATTAAACAGCAGTGGCGACATTAGTCAAGGTGACAAAGTGGTAACTGGAGGCTTAGGAAACTTTAATGCTACAGATATCCCTGTAGGGGAAGTCGTATCAGTGACACATAGTACGGACTATCTAACAAGAGAAGTCATGGTTAAATTGCATGCTGATCCAATGAACCTTAAAGTTGTAGAGTTAGTGGGGAATCCATCATGAGACTTTTTAAGCAGATAGGAATGTTTGTACTATTGCCCTTGATTGTCTTGATTGATAGCCATTTAGGGCAGTTTGTAAATAGTTTTTTTCCACATATACAAATTGTTAGCCACTTTATTTTTATCTTCTTATTATTTGAAACGATAGAAGTATCTGAGTATCTGTTTTTAGCTTATTGCCTAGTTGTAGGACTTGTATACGATATTTATTTCTTCCATTTGATTGGAATAGCTAGTCTACTATTTGTAATTATTGGAGCAATAGTGTATAAAAGCAACTCAGTTATTTTGTCAAATAGATGGACTCGAGTACTTGCCGTTTTAATGATGACTTTTACATTTGAATTTGCTAGCTTTATCCTAGCACACTTGGTAGGATTAACTGCAGAAAATTTATCTGTGTTTATGGTTTATAGTCTTGTTCCTACTATGATATTGAATTTTATATGGATGTTAGTTTTCCAATATATTTTTGAAAAAATATATCTATAAGAAAGAAACAAAACTGTAATAAAGGCGTAATATTTATTAGGCCTTTTTTTGATATACTAGTATTGTCTTTTTAAAGAAGGAGTATTTACACTTATGAAGAAAAAAATTCTAGCATCACTATTATTAAGTACAGTATTAGTTTCACAAGGAGCTGTGCTTTCAAGTGTTAAAGCTAACACAACAGATGAAAAAATTGCAGCTCAAGATAGCAAAATTAGTGAGTTGACAACACAACAAAAGGAAGCTCAAAAACAAGTAGACGAAATTCAAACTAAAGTTTCAGCTATTCAATCAGAGCAAGAAAAATTACAATCTGAAAACGAAAAGCTTCAAGAAGAGTCTAAAAAACTTGAAGGAGAAATTGCAGAGCTTTCAAAAAATATCGTAGCTCGTAATGAATCGCTTGAAAACCAAGCTCGTAGTGCACAAACTAACGGAACTGCTACAAGCTACATTAATACAATTATTAACTCTAACTCAATCACAGAAGCTATTTCTCGTGTAGCAGCTATGAGTGAAATTGTCTCAGCAAACAATAAAATGTTGCAACAACAAAAAGAAGATAAAAAGGCTATCTCTGAAAAACAAGTTGCTAACAATGAAGCAATCAACACAGTTATTGCCAACCAACAAACACTTGCTGATGACGCTCAAGCTTTGACAACAAAACAAGCTGAATTGAAAGCAGCCGAGTTGAATCTTGCAGCTGAAAAAGCTACTGCAGAAAGTGAAAAAGCAACCTTGCTAGAGCAAAAAGCAGCGGCTGAAGCAGAAGCGAAAGCAGCAGCAGAAGCAGAAGCAGCATACAAAGCGAAACAAACAAGTCAACAACAAACGGTTGCTGCTTCAGCAAACACAACTTTTGCTGCACAAGTACAAGCAACTTCAAGTTCTTCATCATCAGATGATGATTCAAGTTACACTCCTGCAGCAACTACTGTAAGTCAACGACCAACTTATAGTTCAAATGCTTCAAGTTACCCTGTAGGTCAATGTACATGGGGTGCTAAGACTTTGGCTCCATGGGCTGGTGATTATTGGGGTAATGGTGGTCAGTGGGCTACTAGTGCAGCAGCAGCAGGTTTCCGTACAGGTTCTACACCACAAGTTGGAGCAATTGCTTCATGGGATGATGGAGGATACGGACACGTAGCAGTTGTTACAGCAGTTGAATCATCAACTCGTATTCAAGTTTCTGAATGTAACTATGATGGTAGTGGAACTCAACCAATCGGAAATTATCGTGGATGGTTTAATCCGACAGCATCAAGAGGTACTGTAAGATACATTTATCCAAACTAATATACTGATTATTACTAAAATTAGGGTGAGATTTTATTAATCTCACCCTTTGTATAGTGCTGAAAAATAAATTTCATAATATCATTAGTTGTCATTGACATATTATTTTCGTATTCGTTTAGGTAAAGCAATACGAAATATAGAGAATTAGCACATAAGCAAGCTAATGAAGATAAAATAGATTTTAAGAGAGTTGGTACTGGAATTATGTTTACGTATAAAATGAATGTTGATGCTCAAGAGTGGGATTTATTTTTGCAAAATCATCCTCAAGGAAATTTATTGCAGAGTAGCGATTGGTCCAAGATAAAGGATACTTGGGGGAATGAGAGAGTAGGATTTTATAAAGATAATCAATTGGTTGGGGTAGCGAATATCTTAATTCAGCCGCTACCATTAGGGCTTTCTATGTTCTATATTCCACGAGGCCCAGTAATTGACTATGAAGATAAAGAGCTTCTAAAATTTGTTCTGTTAACGTTGAAAAAACTTGCTAAAAAAAGCCATGCAATAATGGTTAAATTTGACCCAAGTTTATTTATCAGTAGAGGTCTTATTGGCCAAGAAACTATCCAAAATTCTATGACTTTAGAAATTGTTGAAGAACTGAAAAAAAATAAAGTTCATTGGACTGGCTTAACAGAGAATATGGCAGAAAATATACAACCACGTTTTCAAGCTAATATTCATAAAGAAAATTTCTCACTGGATCAACTTTCTAAGTCTACTAGACAGGCTATCCGAACTGCAAGAAATAAAGGATTGGAAGTAAAATTTGGTGGGCTCGATTTATTAGATAAATTTTCGTTTTTAATGAAGAAAACAGAGTCTCGCAAGAACATTAGTTTACGAGACAAAGATTATTATCAAAAGTTACTGACTACTTATCCTAACAACTCCTTTATCACACTAAGCTATTTAGATTTACATAATAGATTGAAAGAAGTTGAGAAGCAACTTGAAAAGAATCTAAAAACAGCGCAGAAGTTTACAGATAAAACAAAAGAAGGCAAAGTAAAAGATAATCAGCAAGAGAGAAACCGATTAGAAGAAGAAATTTCTTTTCTTAAGGGCTATATTGATAAAGGAGATAGTGTTGTCCCATTGTCTGGCACTTTAACTATCGAATTTGGGAAAACTTCTGAAAACTTATATGCTGGAATGAATGAAGAATTTAGACACTATCAACCAGCTATTCCTACATGGTTTGAGACAGCTCAACATTCTTTTGAACGAGGGGCTGAGACTCATAATATGGGTGGAATTGAAAACAACTTAGAGGGTGGGTTAATTAACTTTAAATCCAAATTTAATCCTACTATCGAGGAATTTGTTGGTGAGTTTAATTATCCAACCAGTTCATTATACTTCTTGTTTAATCTAGCTTATAAAATTCGTAAGAAACTTCGAAGTAGATAGGATAAACTAATTATTTTGCCACTACATTAAATTTAAAAAAATTTAGCTATTAGAACATCTCAGCAATATATGTTGAGATGTTTTAAATTTAGAGTTTTTAACGAGTAATTTAATAAGGAGAAAATAACAAAACTACTTGAAATAAAGCTCCAATTATGGTAGAATGAAACTTGTCGTGTGAACGATAATACTCATTCTTGATGAATTGTGAAACTGTTGCCTTCGGGTTGTTTTGCAAGTTGAAATTGAGGAGAGGAAAAAACAAAAAAGGAGAAATACTCATGGCAGTAATTTCAATGAAACAACTTCTTGAGGCTGGTGTACACTTTGGTCACCAAACTCGTCGCTGGAACCCTAAGATGGCTAAGTACATCTTCACTGAGCGTAACGGAATCCACGTTATCGACTTGCAACAAACTGTAAAATACGCTGACCAGGCATATGACTTTATGCGTGATGCGGCAGCTAACGATGCAGTTGTATTGTTCGTTGGTACTAAGAAACAAGCTGCTGATGCTGTTAAAGAAGAAGCAGAACGTTCAGGTCAATACTACATCAACCACCGTTGGTTGGGTGGAACTCTTACTAACTGGGGAACTATCCAAAAACGTATCGCTCGTTTGAAAGAAATTAAACGTATGGAAGAAGAAGGAATCTTTGATGTTCTTCCTAAGAAAGAAGTTGCACTTCTCAACAAACAACGTGCACGTCTTGAAAAATTCTTGGGTGGTATCGAAGATATGCCTCGTATCCCAGATGTAATGTACGTAGTTGACCCACATAAAGAGCAAATCGCTGTTAAAGAAGCTAAAAAATTGGGTATCCCAGTTGTAGCGATGGTTGACACAAACACTGATCCAGACGATATCGATGTAATCATCCCAGCTAACGATGACGCTATCCGCGCAGTTAAGTTGATCACAGCTAAATTGGCAGATGCTATCATCGAAGGTCGCCAAGGTGAAGATGCTGTAGCAGCAGTTGAAGCAGAATTTACAGCTTCAGAAGCTCAAGCAGATTCAATCGAAGAAATCGTTGAAGTTGTAGAAGGCGACAACGCTTAATTCAAATAAGTAATCATTACCTAGGAGGGCGGGGCTTAGCCCGGCTCTCCTATTTTTAAAAAATATAGGAGAATCAAAATGGCAGAAATTACAGCTAAACTTGTTAAAGAGTTGCGTGAAAAATCTGGTGCTGGTGTCATGGACGCTAAGAAAGCATTGGTTGAAGTTGAAGGTGATATCGAAAAAGCGATTGAATTGCTTCGCGAAAAAGGTATGGCTAAGGCAGCTAAAAAAGCCGACCGTGTTGCTGCAGAAGGTTTGACTGGTGTATTTGTTAACGGTAACGTTGCAGCAGTAGTTGAAGTAAATGCTGAAACTGACTTCGTTGCGAAAAACGCTCAATTCGTTGAGTTGGTAAATGCTACAGCTAAAGTAATCGCTGAAGGTAAACCAGCTAACAACGAAGAAGCACTTGCTTTGACAATGCCTTCAGGTGAAACTCTTGAAGCTGCATATGTATCTGCAACAGCTACAATCGGTGAAAAAATCTCATTCCGTCGTTTTGCTTTGCTTGAAAAAACAGATGCACAACACTTCGGAGCATACCAACACAATGGTGGACGTATCGGTGTTATCTCTGTAATCGAAGGTGGAGACGAAGCGCTTGCTAAACAAATCTCAATGCACATCGCTGCAATGAAACCAACAGTTCTTTCATATAAAGAATTGGATGAGCAATTTGTTAAAGATGAGTTGGCACAATTGAACCACGTTATCGACCAAGATAACGAAAGCCGTGCAATGGTTGGTAAACCAGCTCTTCCACACCTTAAATATGGTTCTAAAGCTCAATTGACTGATGAAGTCATCGCTCAAGCTGAAGAAGATATTAAAGCTGAATTAGCTGCAGAAGGTAAACCAGAAAAAATCTGGGATAAAATTATTCCTGGTAAAATGGATCGTTTCATGCTTGACAATACTAAAGTTGACCAAGCCTACACACTTCTTGCACAAGTTTACATCATGGATGACAGCAAGACAGTTGAAGCATACCTTGAATCAGTTAACGCTACAGTAGTTGAGTTTGCTCGCTTTGAAGTTGGTGAAGGTATCGAAAAAGCTGCAAATGACTTTGAAGCAGAAGTTGCAGCTACAATGGCAGCAGCTTTGAATAACTAAAAATAAAAAGAGGAAGCAAGTTTGCTTCCTTTTTCTTTTATAAAAATTTAAAAGCCCTTTAACAAGGGCTTTGTGTATTTAGGAGACTACACTTCAAATTCATAGAGCGCTGTAGATAGATAACGTTCTCCGTTATCTGGTGCGAGTGCAAGTACTTTTTTACCTGCTCCAAGTTTTTTAGCAACTTCAATAGCTGCATAGATAGCTGCAGCAGAAGAAATACCTACTAAGAAGCCTTCTTTTCCGCCAATCTCACGGCCAAGTGCAAGGGCATTGTCTGATGTTACACGAACAATCCCATCGTAAGCTTCCGTATCAAGTGTTTCTGGAATAAATCCAGCTGAGATACCTTGAATTTTGTGTGGTCCAGGTTTTTCACCTGACAAGATTGCTGATTCGTCTGCCTCAACTGCAAAAACTTGAATGTTTGAATTAGCAGCTTTAAGGGCGTGAGAGACACCAGAAATAGTTCCTCCAGTACCAACACCAGCAACAAAGGCATCTAAACCATCAGTTCCGAAATCAGCTAGAATTTCAGCTCCTGTTGTTCTTTCGTGAACTTCTGGGTTAGCTTGGTTGACGAATTGTAAAGGTAGGAAACCATCGCGCTCAGCAGCAATTTCTTGCGCTTTCGCAATCGCACCTTTCATCCCTTCGCTACCAGGAGTAAGGACTAGTTCAGCACCATAAGCTTGGATGATTTTACGGCGTTCAACACTCATTGTTTCAGGCATAACGATAACAACTTTATAGCCTTTAGCAGCACCAACCCATGAAAGACCAATACCAGTATTACCACTTGTTGCTTCTACAATAGTAGAACCCGGTTTCAGTTTCCCTTCTTGCTCTGCTTTTTCAATCATGCTAAGAGCAATACGGTCTTTAACCGATGAACCTGGGTTGAAAGCTTCCAGTTTTACATAAACATCTGCTGCACCTTCTGGTACAATGTTATTCAATTTAACAATCGGTGTTTTTCCGATGAGTTCAGTGATATTGTTATAAATAGCCATGTTAGCACCTCTTTATATAAGATGCTTCTAGTATAACGCTAACTTTGCCTTTTGTAAAATATAGAAATCCTATCAAAGTGATAGGATTTTTTTATATCAATAATCAAAACTGTTAATTCTCAGACGGTTTTGTTCGCTAAAATTTCCAGCGACTCCATTGCTTCATTTCCGAAAACTATATTTTTTTTCCTGTTTAAGCTAAGTCAACAGGAACTTCAACTTCTCGTAAACCTTGGTCTATTAAGGTGACTTTCCCATTGAAAAATTCGATAAGGGCTGCTTTGATACCTTCTTTATCCTCTTTATCAACAAAGATCATCGTTTCAACTTGATCTGTAAAGTTGCTTTCAAGTTCTATAAGATGATGTTCTTTAAGAAAGTTCCCATATTCTTGATATTGAGCATAGGTCATGTGAATCTGAATGCCTGCTTGCTCTTTGATTTCAATGATGCCAATTTCTTGGACTGCCAATGCGACACTTCCTGCATAAGCGCGAATGAGGCCTCCGGCACCCAGCTTAACACCACCGAAATAACGAGTAACAACCACGCAAACATTGGTCAAATTGTGATTTTCTAGAACTCCTAGCATAGGCACACCAGCAGTTCCACTTGGCTCACCATCATCACTAGTTCGTTTAATTTCGCTACGTTCCCCGATTATAAAAGCAGAGCAATTGTGAGTCGCTTTATAGTGTTCTTTCTTAATAGCTGTGATGAAAGCACGAGCCTCTTCTTCACTATAGACACGCTTTGCATGGCAAATAAAGCGAGATTTTTTGATTTCTTCTTGGACTTGTCCGTCCTCTTTTATCGTTCTACATTCCATATTTTTATTGTACTAAAAAATAGGATAAAGTTCTAGATTTTACGAATAAAGAAGTATGAAAATAAATCCAAATTATCTAGGCCGACTTTTTACCGAACAGGAATTAAGTGTAGAAGAACGACAACTGGCAGTAAAACTGCAGAGTATGAAAAAAGAGAAGGGAAAGCTTGTTTGTCAACGATGTGATAGTGTGATCCAAGAGGAATGGTCTTTGCCTCTTGATGCCTATTACTGTCGAGAATGTCTGTTGATGAAGCGAGTTAGGAGTGATCAAGGATTATATTATTTCCCTCAGGAAAAATTTCCAAAACAAGAGGTTCTTAAATGGCAGGGACAATTGACTCCATTTCAAACGAAGGTATCAGAAGGTTTACTTCAAGCGGTAGAAAGTCAGCAACCTACCCTAGTTCATGCCGTGACTGGGGCAGGAAAGACAGAGATGATTTATCAAGTTGTTGCTCAGGTTATTAATGACGGTGGGGCAGTTTGTCTAGCCAGCCCTCGTGTAGATGTTTGCTTAGAGTTACATAAGCGGCTACAGAACGATTTTGACTGTGAAATTGCTTTACTGCATGGGGAGTCTGAACCATACTTTCGAACACCACTGGTTGTTGCAACAACGCATCAATTATTAAAGTTTTATCATGCTTTTGATTTATTAATAGTAGATGAAGTAGATGCATTCCCCTATGTTGACAACGCAATGCTTTACAACGCTGTAAATAATTGTGTAAAGGAAGATGGTCTCAGCATCTTTCTTACAGCAACTTCTACAGATGAGTTGGATAAAAAGGTTCGCTTAGGGGAGCTAAAACGACTAAGCCTGCCAAGGCGGTTTCATGGAAATCCTTTGATTATTCCCAAACCCGTTTGGCTATCTGATCTGGATAAATGTTTGGATAGGTTTCGCCTACCACCAAAGCTAAAAAGATATATTGAAAACCAGAGAAGAACTGGCTACCCCTTACTAATATTTGCATCAGAAATTACAAAGGGAGAGAAGTTGAAGGAAATCTTACAAGAGAAATTTCCAAATGAGAAAATTGGTTTCGTATCCTCAGTTACTGAAGATAGATTAGAGCAAGTTCAAGCTTTTAGGGATAAGGAATTAACCATATTAATAAGTACAACCATATTGGAACGAGGAGTTACCTTCCCTTGTGTAGATGTAGTTGTAGTGGAAGCCAATCATCGCCTCTTTACAAAATCGAGTCTCGTTCAAATTGGAGGGCGTGTAGGTCGAAGTATGGATAGACCAACTGGAGATTTAATGTTCTTTCATGATGGATTAAATCGTTCGATTAAGAATGCTATAAGAGAAATAAAATTGATGAACAAGGAGGCTGGCTTATGACTTGTTTACTATGTGGACAGCATTTGAAAAGTAATCTAACTTTTAACAATCTACTTTTGTTGAAAAAAGAGGAGACTTCAGTCTGTTTAACTTGTTTATTGAGCTTTGAAAGGATTGGGGAAGAACATTGTCCAAACTGTTATAAAAAAGGGCTGTCAACTTCTTGTAAAGACTGTCAACTTTGGTGTAAAGAAGGGATTGATGTGAAGCATCAAGCAATTTTTGTTTATAATCAAGCAATGAAAGACTTTTTTAGTCGTTATAAATTTGATGGTGATTATATACTTCGAAAGGTTTTTACATCGATTTTGAGGGATTTTCTAATCAACTATAAGGACTACCATTTTCTTTTAATCCCATTAAGTCCTGAGAGATATGCAACAAGAGGTTTTAATCAGGTTGCAGGATTAATAGAGGCTACAGGCCTTTCTTATGAGAGACTTTTAGAAAAAAGAGAAGAGAAAGCGAGTTCTTCAAAAACTCGTTCAGAACGTTTAGCGACTGAACTTCCGTTTTTTATTAAGGATGGCGCCACGGTTCCTAAAAAGATTTTATTGATTGATGATATATATACTACAGGAGTGACACTGAATCGTGTGAAAAAACTACTTGAGAATGCAGGTGCAGAAGAAGTTAGAACATTTTCCCTCGTAAGATGAGGAAAAAGATTGCAATAATTTTTTGAAAGCGTTATAATTAATATAGAAAAACAAATATGTTTAGAAAGAAGGTACTTATATGATTAAATATAGTATCCGTGGTGAAAACCTAGAAGTAACAGAAGCAATTCGTGATTATGTAGTTTCTAAACTCGAAAAGATCGAAAAATACTTCCAAGCAGATCAAGAACTAGATGCACGTGTAAACTTGAAAGTATATCGTGAAAAGACTGCTAAGGTAGAAGTAACGATTCCACTTGGATCTATTACCCTTCGTGCAGAAGACGTTTCTCAAGATATGTATGGATCTATTGATTTGGTGACAGATAAGATTGAGCGTCAAATCCGTAAGAATAAGACTAAAATTGAACGCAAAAACAGAAACAAAGTTTCTACTAGCCAATTATTTACAGATGCTTTGGTTGAAGAGGCAGATGCAGCTCAACCTAAAGTTGTTCGTTCAAAACAAATTGATTTAAAACCAATGGATCTTGAAGAAGCACTTCTTCAAATGGACCTATTGGGCCATGATTTCTTCATTTACATTGATGTTGAAGATGAAACAACGAATGTCATTTATCGACGCGAAGATGGAGACATTGGTCTTCTTGAAGTAAAAGAATCATAATTCTTAGTATGATTAGATTAAAAAGGTGGTTTACACTAGTGTAAACCACCTTTTGTATTCATGTGCACTACATCTGAGTACAAGTGCTATTCCTTCTTTAAAGGTCGCTTTTTTAGTGCAAATATGGTATAATATTGCGCAAGAGGTTTATAATGAAAAAAAATGAAATGAATCCCTTTTTTGTATACTTATTTGTCGGGATTGCCTTTATAATCATGACTGTATTAGTTATTTTTCTTCAAAATAACCTAGTCACAATAGCGTGCTTATTTTTCTTGATGGTGGCATTTCTTTTGCTATTTTATTTTCAGAAGAAATCTTATCAGAAAACAGAAATTGAACAGATCCAGTACGTAAACCATCAGGCGGAAGATAGTTTAAGTTCACTTTTAGAACAGATGCCTGTTGGAGTTGTCAAGATAAACATGGAAAGTAGTGAGATTGAGTGGTTCAACCCCTACTCAGAGTTAATGTTGACAACGGAAGATGGAGAAATTGACCTTCCTCAAGTTCAAGAAATTATAAAAACATCCATATCTTCGCCTGGTATTTATGCTAATGTAGGAGAAAAACGTTATGCGGTGCATCTAGATAGAAATTCTGGTGTGCTTTACTTTTTCGATGTTTCTGGAGAGTACGAAGCCACAGTAGAATTGGTAACGAGTCGTCCTGTAATTGGTATAATTTCAGTAGATAATTATGATGATTTAGAGAACGAAACATCTGAATCAGATATCAGTCATATTAATAGTTTTGTCGCGAATTTTGTCGCAGAATTTACCGGAAAACATAAAATGTTTTCTCGTAGAGTGACCATGGATCGTTTTTACTTATTTACTGACTATACGGTATTGGAACATTTGATGCAGGAAAAGTTTTCTGTGATTGATACCTTCCGTGAAGAAGCAAAGCAGAGAGATTTAGCCTTAACCATGAGTATGGGCTTTTCATACGGTGATGGCGATCATGAGAGTATTGGTAAAGTTGCTTTATCCAATCTCAACCTTGCAGAAGTTCGGGGCGGAGACCAAGTCGTTGTAAAAGAAAACGATGAAACGAAGAATCCAATTTATTTTGGTGGTGGCTCTGCAGCTTCTATTAAGCGAACAAGAACACGTACTAGAGCAATGATGACGGCAATCTCTGAAAAATTGAAGAGTGTCGATTGTGTATTTATTGTTGGCCATAAAAACTTAGACATGGATGCTTTGGGATCTGCCGTCGGTATGCAATTGTTTTCTAGTAACGTCTTGGACGAAAGTTATGTAGTCTATGATCCAGAACAAATGTCTCCGGACATCCATCGTGCCATTCAATTTTTAGAAAATGAGGGAGTTACAAAACTTCTTCCTCTAAATCAGGCTATGGAAATGGTCACGAATCGTTCCTTGCTAGTGATGGTGGACCATTCAAAGACGGCCTTGACCTTGTCAAAAGAGTTTTATGATTTATTCACACAAACGATTGTTATTGACCATCATAGACGAGATCAGGATTTTCCAGAAAATGCTGTTATCACCTATATCGAGAGTGGGGCAAGTAGTGCGAGTGAGCTTGTAACCGAGTTGATTCAATTCCAGAACTCTAAGAAATCACGTTTAAGTCGTATCCAAGCTAGTGTTCTCATGGGTGGTATAATGCTGGATACTAAGAATTTCACCTCTCGCGTGACTAGCCGAACCTTTGACGTGGCAAGTTATCTAAGAACACGTGGTAGTGATAGTATTGTAATTCAAGAACTTGCGGCGACTGACTTTGAAGAGTATCGATTGGTTAATGAGCTAATCTTACAAGGACAGGCCGTACAACCTTCAATTCTTGTCGCTCAAGCCAAGGATACTAAGGAGTATGATACGGTAGTGATTAGCAAAGCAGCTGATACTATGTTAGCCATGTCTGGCATTGAAGCTAGCTTTGTCATTGCAAAAAACAGCCAAGGGGATATTTCCATTTCTGCAAGAAGTCGAAGTAAGATCAATGTGCAACGGATTATGGAAGAATTGGGTGGTGGAGGCCACTTCAACTTGGCAGCTGCTCGACTTGCAGATATGAGTCTGCAAGAAGCGGGTGATAAACTAAAAACCGTTATTTCTAATGAAATTAGAGAAAAGGAGACAGAAGAATGAAAGTAATCTTTTTAGCAGATGTAAAAGGAAAAGGGAAAAAAGGCGAGATCAAGGAAGTGCCAACAGGTTATGCGCAAAACTTTTTGATTAAGAAAAACCTTGCTAAAGAAGCGACTTCACAAGCAATTGGTGAGTTGCGCGGGAAGCAAAAATCTGAAGAAAAAGCACATGCTCAACTTCTTGCAGAAGCACAAGAAATTAAGGCGAAACTTGAAGCAGAAGAAACAATTGTTGAGTTTGTTGAAAAAGTTGGTCCAGATGGAAGAACTTTTGGTTCAATTACTAGCAAGAAAATTGCGGAAGAGCTCCAAAAACAATTTGGAATTAAAATTGATAAACGTCACATCCAAGTACAAGCGCCAATTCGAGCAGTTGGCTTGATTGATGTTCCAGTAAAAATTTATCAGGATGTAACTAGCGTCATCAATCTTCGTGTAAAAGAAGGCTAAGCTAGATTTGAGTAATGATTTTGTAAAAGGAAGGAAAATCTGATGGCAGAAGTAGAGGAACTACGAGTTCAGCCCCAGGATATTTTGGCAGAACAATCTGTATTGGGAGCTATATTTATCGATGAGAGTAAACTCGTATTTGTTCGAGAATATATTGACTCTCGAGACTTCTTTAAGTATGCTCACCGTTTGATTTTTCAAGCCATGGTTGATTTGTCAGATCGAGGCGAAGCCATTGATGCAACGACTGTTCGTACGATATTAGATGATCAAGGTGATTTGCAAAATATTGGTGGCTTGTCCTACCTTGTTGAGATTATCAACTCTGTACCAACCTCTGCAAATGCTGAATACTATGCAAAAATTGTAGCAGAGAAAGCCACGCTTCGTCGTTTGATTGCTAAGTTGACAGAGTCTGTAAACCAAGCTTATGAAGCCTCTAGCCCTGCAGATGAAATTATTGCTCAAGCAGAAAAAGGCTTGATAGATGTCAGTGAAAACGCAAATCGTAGTGGTTTTAGAAATATTCGAGACATTCTAAATCTTAACTTTGGAAACCTGGAAGTTCGATCGCAACAAACGTCGGATATTACGGGGATTGCAACTGGTTATCAAGATTTGGATCATATGACAACTGGTTTGCACGAGGAGGAGTTGATTATTCTTGCTGCTCGGCCTGCGGTTGGTAAAACTGCTTTTGCCTTGAATATTGCTCAAAATATTGGAACCAAACTTGACAAGACTGTTGCAATTTTCTCTCTCGAGATGGGGGCAGAGAGTTTGGTCGACCGTATGTTGGCTGCCGAAGGACTAGTAGAGTCTCATTCTATCCGTACAGGACAACTGACTGAAGAAGAATGGCGCAAATATACGATTGCTCAGGGGAATCTTGCTAAAGCAAGCATCTATATTGACGATACACCTGGAATCCGAATTACAGAGATTCGATCACGCGCCAGAAAATTGGCTCAGGAAACAGGAAATCTTGGATTGATCTTGATTGACTACCTGCAGCTAATCACAGGGACTGGTCGTGAAAATCGTCAACAAGAGGTTTCAGAGATTTCACGTCAGTTGAAAATTCTGGCCAAAGAATTAAAGGTGCCTGTAATTGCGCTAAGTCAGCTGTCACGTAGTGTTGAACAACGTCAAGATAAAAGACCGGTGCTATCAGATATTCGTGAGTCGGGATCTATCGAGCAAGATGCGGATATCGTAGCCTTTCTTTATCGTGACGACTATTATGAGCGTGGTGGCGAAGAAGAGGAAGGTCTTCCTAATAACAAAGTAGAAGTTATTATTGAGAAGAACCGTAGCGGGGCACGTGGAACGGTAGAATTGATTTTCCAAAAAGAGTATAACAAATTTTCAAGTATTTCCAAGAGAGAGGAACAAAGATGACAGATGCATTTACAGATGTAGCCAAGATGAAAAAAATCAAAGAAGAAATCAAGGCGCATGAAGGACAAGTAGTGGAAATGACCTTAGAAAATGGTCGTAAACGCCAAAAGAATCGCTTAGGAAAACTTATCGAAGTTTATCCATCACTCTTTATCGTTGAATTTGGAAATGTTGAAGGAGATAAACAAGCCAATGTCTATGTTGAATCCTTCACCTATTCTGATATTTTAACAGAAAAGAATTTGATTCACTATTTGGATTAAGGTTGAAAGTGGGAGTTTTCTCACTTTTTTCTTTTTCTTTCGAATGATATAAATGAGGTCAACCTCAAAAATTTATCTATTCGAAGGAGAATGAATGGCATTTAGTAAAAAGAGAACTTTGCTTAAAAGAACGACTGTGGGTACAGCTTCACTATTGTTAGCAGGAGCTTTTCTGTTTGGTGGCGGAACTGTTCATGCCAACCAGGCAAACAATGGATCGTTGGCACGTGGAGATGATTATCCTTATTATTATAAAAATGGAAGTCAAAATATTGATAAATGGCGTCTATACTCCAGACAGTGTACATCTTTTGCTGCTTTTCGATTAAGTAGTGTTAATGGATTTGAACTACCAGCTGCTTATGGGCATGCGAAAGAATGGGGCTATCGAGCTCAAAAAGAAGGATATCGTGTGGATCAGAGACCAGCGATTGGGGCTATTGCTTGGAGCACGAGGGGAACTCATGGTCACGTAGCTTGGGTTTCTAACGTGATTGGAGATATGGTTGAAATCGAGGAGTACAATTACGATTATACAGAAACGTATCATCGTAGGACGGTTAAAGCAAGTACTATGACTGGGTTCATTCATTTTAAAGATGTGGGGAATGCTAGTGTAGGAAATAATCAATCTGTACTAGCTTCTAGTGGAACTCACTACTTTACAGAAAAAGCAGCTATTATGAATCAGCCATCATTGACATCTACTATTATCGATTACTATGAACCTGGAATGAGTGTTCATTATGATCAAACACTTGAAAAGGATGGCTATAGATGGATTAGTTATATTTCACGAAGTGGGAACAGACGCTATATCCCGTTAAATAAAACAGAAACCTCTAAGAATGGATGGGAAAAACAGGGGACAACTTGGTATTACTATGAAAATGGGAAAGTCGCACTTGGTTGGAAAAAGATTAATGGAAGTTGGTACTATTTCCAAACCAATGGTTCCATGAGAACAGGTTGGTTAAAAGACGGTTCCAAGTGGTATTATCTGAAATCGTCTGGTGAAATGCAAACGGGATGGTTGAAGGACAAAGGCATTTGGTATTATCTTGAAAGCTCAGGAGCAATGAAGGCTAGTCAGTGGTTCCAGGTTTCAGGGAAATATTATTACGTGAACGCATCTGGAGAATTGGCAGTAGATACGACAATCGATGGCCTCCAAGTTGACAGCAATGGTGCGCGAGTAGAACAAGCGTCCCAATAAGCTTCCCCGATAATCTAACTCTTAGCAATGGTATTTTTCCCTGCTTTCCTTTATAATGGGTGTATGGACAAGAAAAAATTATTATTGATTGATGGATCTTCAGTTGCTTTTCGCGCTTTTTTCGCTCTTTACCAGCAGCTGGATCGTTTTAAAAATGACAATGGACTACATACTAATGCAATCTACGGTTTTCACCTGATGCTAAATCACCTATTGGAACGCGTCCAGCCGAGCCATATTTTGGTTGCTTTTGATGCAGGGAAGACGACTTTCCGAACAGAGATGTATGCAGATTATAAAGGTGGACGTGCTAAGACACCGGATGAGTTTCGGGAACAATTCCCCTTCATTCGTGAGTTGCTAGACCATCTTGGAATTCGCCATTATGAGTTGGCTCAGTATGAGGCGGATGATATCATTGGAACTCTTGGTCGCTTAGCTGAAAATGAATCTTTTGATGTAACAATCGTCAGCGGAGATAAAGACTTAATCCAGCTGACGGATGAACATACAGTGGTTGAGATTTCTAAGAAAGGTGTGGCTGAGTTTGAGGCCTTTACACCAGAATATCTCATGGAAAAGATGGGAATCACACCAGCTCAGTTTATCGATCTCAAGGCACTCATGGGGGATAAGTCTGATAATATTCCTGGGGTGACCAAGATTGGTGAAAAGACTGGGATCAAGCTCTTGTTAGAACACGGATCGCTGGAAGGTATTTATGAAAATATCGATGGCATGAAGGCTTCCAAGATGAAGGAAAATCTTGTTAATGACAAGGAACAAGCCTTTTTGTCTAAAACACTGGCAACGATTGATACCAAGGCACCAATCGAGATTGGCCTAGATGACTTGGTCTATAGTGGTCCAGATGTTGAAAGTCTTGGGAAGTTCTACGATGAGATGGGCTTTAAGCAGCTCAAACAAGCCTTGAATGCTTCTCAGTCTAATCAAGCTGAGACATTAAATTTCACCATGGTGGACAAAGTGAGTGAAGAGATGTTGAGTGCCGACTCCATCTTCCACTTTGAACTTTTTGGTGAAAACTATCATACAGATGATTTGGTTGGTTTTGCTTGGTCTTGTGGAGATAAGCTCTATGCGACAGATAAGTTGGAACTTCTGCAAGATCCAATTCTTAAGGATTTTCTAGAAAAAACACCTCTGAAAGTTTATGATTTTAAGAAAGCTAAAGTCCTCTTAAATCGCTTTGGTTTGGACTTGCAGGCTCCTGCTTTTGACAGTCGCTTGGCCAAATACCTTCTCTCTACTGTCGAGAATAATGAAATTTCAACCATTGCTAGTCTCTACGGACAAACTTATTTGATGGATGATGAATCCTTCTACGGCAAGGGGGTCAAGAAAGCTATCCCTGAGAGAGATAAATTCTTGGAACACTTAGCTCGTAAGGTTGCTGTATTGGTGGAGACAGAGCCTGTCTTACTTGAAAAATTAAGTGAAAACGGGCAATTAGACCTCCTCTATGAGATGGAGCAGCCTCTGGCCTTTGTTCTTGCTAGGATGGAGATCGCTGGGATTAAGGTTAAAAAAGAAACCCTAGTCGAGATGCAGGCAGAAAATGAGCTTGTTATTGAAAAGCTAACTCAAGAGATTTATGAGCTAGCTGGTGAGGAATTTAATATTAACTCACCTAAACAGCTGGGGGAACTGCTTTTTGAAAAGTTAGGTCTTCCCCTCGAATACACCAAGAAAACCAAGACAGGTTATTCAACAGCAGTGGATGTGTTAGAGCGCCTTGCTCCTATTGCCCCAATCGTCAAGAAAATTTTAGATTATCGTCAGATTGCTAAGATACAGTCGACTTATGTGATTGGTTTGCAGGATTGGATTTTAGCTGATGGTAAGATTCATACTCGCTATGTGCAGGATTTGACTCAGACAGGGCGTCTATCTAGTGTCGATCCTAACTTGCAAAATATCCCGGTTCGGTTGGAACAAGGCCGCCTCATTCGTAAGGCTTTCGTGCCCGAGTGGGAAGATAGTGTCCTTCTCAGCTCTGACTATTCACAGATTGAGTTGCGAGTTTTGGCGCATATCTCTAAGGATGAACACTTAATTAAGGCCTTCCAAGAAGGAGCGGATATTCATACCTCGACAGCCATGCGTGTCTTTGGGATTGAACGTCCTGAGGATGTGACTCCGAATGACCGTCGCAATGCCAAGGCTGTCAACTTTGGAGTGGTTTACGGAATTTCAGACTTTGGTTTATCGAATAATCTCGGCATTAGCCGTAAAGAGGCGAAGGCCTATATCGATACCTACTTTGAACGCTTCCCAGGTATTAAAAACTACATGGATGAAGTGGTGCGTGAAGCGCGTGATAAGGGTTATGTAGAGACTCTCTTCAAACGTCGTCGTGAGTTGCCAGATATCAATTCGCGTAACTTTAACATTCGTGGTTTTGCGGAACGTACAGCTATCAACTCACCTATCCAAGGTTCGGCTGCAGATATTCTCAAAATTGCTATGATTCAGTTAGATAAAGCCTTGGTAGCAGGTGGTTATCAGACTAAGATGCTGTTACAAGTACACGATGAAATTGTACTTGAGGTGCCTAAGTTAGAATTAGCTGCTATTAAAAAACTTGTCAAACAAACCATGGAAGAAGCCATTCAACTCAGTGTGCCCCTGATTGCTGATGAAAATGAAGGCGTGACTTGGTATGAGGCCAAATAAAAAATAGACTATTAGACAAAAAGAAATCCCCTTGAGCGTTATTGTTCAAAGGGATTTTTATTTCAGGAAAAAAACAAAAGTGGAACTATCTGGCAAATAGTAGAGATTATTTGACTTGTTTCTTTTGTTCTTTTTTGGCAAGTATTGGTAGAATAACACCTAAACCAATCAGAATAATTGGGGTCAAGATGTTTGTAAGAAGAGAGAATTGCCAAGCAGTTGGATTCTCAGCATAGTTAATTTTTGGAACCATACCTAGGATACAAGCAAATGCAGTGAAGAGGAAGCACCAAGTACCGATAATAAAGCCAAGCTTAGGATTGTTCACAAACTTGTATTCGGCATTTTTGTATGTTTTCCAAGCGCGATTGAGCATCATATAGGCAAGGAATACCCAGAGATAACGCATTGGCATTACGATAGAATTGAGGTTGGTCATCCATTTTACAAGTCCGTCAATTTCCTGAATACCAAAAATTGGAAGGATGATGATAAGGCTAACGAGGACGCCTGTAAGGAGGTAACCGTTAATGAGGATACCTTTTTCAGTACGTTTACGAAGCCAGCTTGGGATGTAGTTTTCGTCAGCGTTATTGAGTAGGATTTGCAATGGTGCATCGATAGAGAAGGCAAGTGCCGCGATTTGCCCGACCATGTTTGTAAGAGCATAGATTACGACAAAGAGGTTTCCAACGCCCCAATAATTTCCTAACATTTGGAAGGCTTGATAAGCACCATTACGCATGAGGTCTTCAGGGATATTATTGCCATCAAATAGCATTCCCATGGCAACAGAACCGAGGATAGCAGAGAGACCGACCATGATGGCCATCACAATCATACCTTTAGGAAATTCTTTCGCAGGGTTGCGGGTTTGATTCACGTAAGGGGAAATTTTTTCACAACCACCAACTGCAAAGACCAGTAGTGAGATGGTTGTAAAATAAGAAAAATCAAAGTTTGGAATGTAGGTGCTTAGTTGATCCATGTGTGGTGTCGCAAACTGGATGTCTGGTTTGATGAAAGGTAGACCGACAGCCAAAAGCACAAAGAGTAAAGACATGATTAACATGGCACTTCCTGCCAAACTACCAATGACTTTAAGAGTTGTCAAACCTTTTGTAGAAAGGTAGAGGAAAAGTCCAAAGATTAGTAAGCAGAGAATAACAATCCAGTGGATGTCAATTTGTTTTAGAAACTGTCCGTTACCTTGCAAGGCCCATCCGAGCGGGATTAGGATTCCTTGAGGCTTTTGTGCGAGGTAAGGAATGTGAACAACCCAGTATGTCCAAGCAGCAAAGTAAGCTAGACGTTTGGTTGATGTTTTTTCAACCCAGTCACTAACACCGCTACCGCTTTCCTTGAAGGTAGAACCGAGTTGTCCGACGATGAGTGAGTATGGGATGAAGTAAAGCGCGAGGATTAAAATCCAAGATACGACGACTGAAATTCCCTGTTGAGAATAGTTATTGACGACGTTTCCTAGCCCCCAAACCATGTTGAAGGCAATCAGAGAAACCATCAGCCAATTCAGTTGGTGTTGATCTTTTTTCATAATGTCTCCTTTTCTGATAATTTCAGTATATCATGTTTTTTGAAAGCGCCTAACAAAATTTTAAATTTACTATAAAAAATGTAAAAACTAGCTAACAGATAGGGAGTAGGGCTTGTTGGTTGAGAAAAGGTTATCCACAACGTGTGGATAACTCAAGGTGTCAACAACAACTGTCTCTTTCTAGTTTTGATGTGAGAAGTGGAGATAAAATTGATAGAATGGAAAACAATGAAGTCTTTGTAAACCTTGGTATAACAAGATTTGCAGACTGTGTTCGGTTGTAAATCCTATAGACTTGGATTGGAAAACATTTTGGAAAAACTTGAAACTATTTTCCAAAGAAAAGTTGAAAGTTATTCACAGCTTGTGGAAAACTTTATATGGATAAGAAAACCCCTTTGTGCATGACAAAGGGATTTGATCTATTAGTGCTTCGGTAACCAGCTGAGGGTAAAGTCAAGAGTCTTGGCATTGAGCAGTTCCTGATGGCTGATGCTTTGTTTTTCTTTCCCGTCCAGTAGACAGTTTTGGACAAAGTGGAAGTGTTCATGATTCTGTTGAGTACGAATATCAAGCCATTTATCTTCTTGGGCTAGATAGACACGAAGGTGGTCAAAGTACGGAATTCCAAGGTCATAACTTGCTTTTCCTGGGCAAGTTGGGTAAAGTCCGAGAGCAGACCACACATACCAAGCCGATAGACTGCCATTATCCTCATCTCCTGGATAAGCATCCCAGCCAGCTCGAAAGGCCTTTTGACGGAGAGTCTTGATCAAAAGACTGGTATATTGGGGAACATTACTATAGCGGAAAAGATAAGGGATGTGGAAACTTGGTTGGTTTGAAATGGCTAGTTGACCAAATGGCGCTGTTGCCATCTCACTCATCTCATGGATTTCATAGCCATAGCCCGTCGTTTCAAAGAGTGGGAGACTTTGACAAGCTTTCAAAAGATAGTTGCTAAAAGCTTCTTTTCCACCCATTAGTTGGCTAAGTCCAGAAATGTCATGCAAGACACCCAGACTGGCTTGAACGGCTGAACACTCAGCGTAGTCACGGCCCCAACTATAAGGAGAAAAGTCAGGACGGAAGTTTCCATCTACATCACGCGCCCTCATATAGCCTGTCTCAGGGTCAAATAGATTTTGATAATTCTTAGAATAGTGGGCATAGGTTTGGGCTAGCTCTTCTTGCCCTAATTTTGCTGCACAAGTAGAGATACAAAAGTCACTGTATGCATAGTCTAGTGTGTGACTGACACTTTCATGATAATCTGTGGATAAGTAGCCGATTTCTTGGTATTGAGAAAGGCCATGGCGTCCGTTGATGGCTTTTGGATCTGACTTGGTCGCAGTTTCGATCATGGCTTTGAGAAATTCTTCTTCAAGCTCAGGCGCCATGTCTTTGCAAGCACTATCTGCTAGTACACCATCAATCAAAGTACCAGGCATCATTCCTCGTTCGTCAGGAGCAAGCCACTTAGGGAGATAGCCCGTGTCGCGGTAGCTATTAAGGAAACCCTCAAGAAATTGGTGATAGTATTCCGGAATAATCAAGGCAAAGAGTGGGAATGAAGTGCGGAAGGTATCCCAAAAACCATTGTTGGTGAAGAGTAGACCAGGCTTGATCGTTCCTGAAGCAAGGTCCATATGAATATTCTCGTCCTGCTCATTCACCTCATAGAAGGTTTGCGGGAAAAGAAAGAGTCTGTAAAGACAGTGGTCAAAAAATGTTCGATCTACTGGTCCAGTTTCCACGACATCAAAACGGCCCAGAAGGTCTTCCCAACTTTCTTTGGCGTTTGTTTTTGTCTCTTCAAAATTCTGTTTAGGAAGATTAAAGAGAGCTTGTTCTTTGGAAATAAAGGAAGTCGCTAGTTGAACCTGAGCTTCCGCTCCAGCCAAATCAATCCGCCAGTCCTGTTCCTCTTGCTTGATAGATAAGATTTCTACTGAAAATGCGAGGGCAGTGAACATGACGAGAGAACTTTTGTTGGTTTCGGTTAATCCGCTTTGGCGAAGATTCAGAGTTTGCTTATCCACTTGATCCACTGTCAAATCATCATTCGCATGCAGATAGATGGATAGGGATTTTCCTTGTATCTGTCTTAGTTGAATAGAAGCTCCATAGCATGTAGGAGTTAACTGAGTTTCAATCTGATAACGCTCAGAAAAAATTCTGAGATAATGGGGATTGAAAATAGCACGATCAAGGTTATAGGAAGACTGACGATGGAAGAGCGTGTCGCCGCTAATTTCTCCTGCAACAGGAGTCAGTAGCAACCAAGAATAATCGCCAATCCAAGGACTAGGCTGGTGGGTTAGTCGAATGCCCTGAAATATGGGAAGATGGGGATCAAAAAACCAAGATCCTTCCTGATCACTGGTTTGTGGAACAAAGTAATTCATCCCAAAAGGCACTCCAGTATATGGTAGTGTGTTTCCTCGTGAAAATGCATGTTTACTGGCTGTTCCAAAACGCGTATCGATGCTTTCAAGTATAGGTTTCATAGAATATCCTTTAGTCGTTTTCTACATTATATCAGAAAATTTAGCCTTTAGAAAAGGAGTTTTAAATATAACAATTTTGTAGAAAAATGACTATCATTTGTGTATATATTTTCTGGGCTAAAAGCTATATACTGAAAATGAAAATCTGTTTGAAAGAGGCAAAATAGTTTATGGTTTATTCTAAAGAAATCGTTAGAGAATGGTTGGACCAAGTAGCGGAGCGTGCTAAAGATCATCCTGAATGGGTAGATATTTTTGAACGTTGCTATACAGACACTTTAGACAATACAGTTGAAATCTTAGACGACGGCTCAACTTTTGTATTGACTGGAGATATCCCAGCTATGTGGCTTCGTGACTCAACTGCTCAGCTGAGACCTTACCTCCATGTGGCTAAAAGAGACCCTCGTTTGCGTCAGACCATTGCTGGTTTGGTCAAACGACAGATGACCTTGATTCTCAAAGATCCTTATGCCAACTCTTTCAATATTGAGGAGAACTGGAAGGGGCACCACGAGACCGACTACACCGATTTGAATGGCTGGATTTGGGAGCGCAAGTATGAAGTAGACTCACTTTGCTATCCCTTGCAGTTGGCTTATCTTCTGTGGAAAGAAACAGGTGAAACTAGCCAATTTGATGAAACCTTTGTTACAGCGACTAAGGAAATCCTTCATCTCTGGACGGTTGAACAAGACCACAAGAACTCACCTTATCGCTTTGTTCGTGATACCGATCGTAAGGAAGATACCTTGGTAAATGACGGCTTTGGTCCTGACTTTGCCGTGACAGGAATGACTTGGTCAGCCTTCCGTCCAAGTGATGACTGCTGTCAGTATAGCTATTTGATTCCGTCAAATATGTTTGCAGTGGTTGTCTTGGGTTATGTCCAGGAAATCTTTGCAGAATTGAATCTAGCTGATAGTGAAAGCATCATTGCTGATGCTAAACGTCTGCAAGCTGAAATCCAAGAAGGGATCGAAAATTACGCCTACACGACTAACAGCAAGGGCGAGAAGATCTATGCCTTTGAAGTAGACGGTTTAGGAAATGCTAGCATCATGGACGACCCTAACGTACCAAGTTTGTTAGCTGCTCCATATCTTGGTTATTGTGATGTCAATGACGAAGTGTATCAAGCAACTCGTCGCACCATTCTCAGCCCTGAAAATCCATACTTCTACCAAGGAGAATACGCTAGCGGTCTCGGAAGCTCTCATACCTTCTATCGTTATATCTGGCCGATTGCCCTATCAATTCAAGGCTTAACAGCTACAGATAAAGCTGAGAAAAAATACTTGCTAGACCAACTAGTTGCCTGCGATGGCGGAACAGGTGTTATGCATGAAAGCTTCCACGTAGATGATCCGACTCTCTACTCTCGTGAATGGTTCTCATGGGCCAACATGATGTTCTGCGAATTGGTCTTGGATTACCTAGATATTCGCTAATACTCTTCGAAAATCAAATTCAAACCACGTCAGCTTAACCTTGCCGTACTCAAGTAAAGCCTGCGGCTAGCTTCCTAGTTTGCTCTTTGATTTTCATTGAGTATAAGGAGTACGTTTTCGCTCAACTGATTCTTGGAAAGAATCACAAATTTACATTTAAAACGTTAACAATAAAAATTTAAATTTAGAATGAGGTTTTACTTCATGGAAAATGTTGTTGTACATATTATCTCTCACAGTCACTGGGATCGTGAGTGGTATCTACCTTTTGAAAGTCACCGTATGCAATTGGTGGAACTTTTTGACAATCTTTTTGATCTTTTTGAAAATGATCCTGAGTTCAAGAGCTTCCACCTAGATGGGCAAACCATTGTCCTTGATGACTATTTAGAAATTCGCCCTGAAAACCGTGACAAGGTTCAGCGCTATATCGACGAAGGCAAATTGAAGATTGGTCCTTTCTATATCTTGCAGGATGACTACTTGATTTCCAGTGAAGCGAACGTCCGCAATACCTTGATTGGACAAGCGGAATGTGCTAAATGGGGCAAATCAACTCAAATCGGCTACTTCCCAGATACCTTTGGAAATATGGGGCAGGCTCCTCAAATCCTTCAAAAATCAGGGATTCACGTAGCAGCCTTTGGTCGCGGTGTGAAGCCAATCGGATTTGACAACCAAGTCCTCGAAGATGAGCAATTTACCTCTCAATTTTCAGAGATGTACTGGCAAGGAGCTGATGGTAGCCGTGTACTCGGTATTCTTTTTGCTAACTGGTACAGTAACGGGAATGAAATTCCAGTGGATAAAGACGAGGCTTTGACTTTCTGGAAGCAAAAATTAGCAGACGTCCGTGACTATGCATCGACCAACCAATGGTTGATGATGAACGGCTGTGACCACCAGCCTGTACAGAGAAATATTAGTGAAGCCATTCGTGTGGCAAATGAACTCTTCCCTGACGTGACCTTTATTCATAGCTCCTTTGATGAATATGTGCAAGCAGTGGAAAGTGCACTTCCTGAAAACCTATCAACGGTTACAGGCGAGTTGACCAGTCAGGAAACAGATGGCTGGTATACTCTTGCCAACACTTCTTCATCTCGCATTTACCTCAAACAAGCCTTCCAAGAAAACAGCAATTTGCTAGAGCAAGTGGTGGAACCCTTGACCATTATCACTGGTGGCCATAACCACAAGGATCAATTAACCTATGCTTGGAAGACCCTCTTGCAAAATGCGCCACACGATAGTATCTGTGGATGCAGTATCGACGAGGTCCACCGAGAAATGGAAACTCGTTTTGCTAAGGTCAATCAAGTCGGGAATTTTGTCAAGAGCAACCTTCTTAATGAGTGGAAACACAAAATAGCAACTCACGAAGCGCAAAGCGATCACCTCTTCACCGTTGTTAACACAGCTTTACATGACAAGGTTGATACTGTCAGTGTTGTGGTGGATGTTGCCACTTGTGATTTCAAAGAATTGCATCCGACAGAAGGCTACAAGAAAATGGCAGCCGTGACCTTGCCAGAGTACCATGTTGAAGATTTGGATGGTCATGTCCTTGAAGCGAAGATTGAAGACTTGGGAGCAAGTTTTGGTTATACTTTGCCAAAGGATAAGTTCCGTCAACCTTATATCGCTCGTCAAGTGCGCGTGACAATCCCAGTTCATCTTGCTCCACTTTCTTGGGCTAGTTTCCAATTGGTTGAAGGCCAAGTAGAATACCGAGATGGTATTTATCAAAATGGGGTTATTGATACACCGTTTGTAACTGTGAGTGTAGATGAAGGAATCACAGTCTATGACAAGACTACAAATGAAGCTTACGAAGACTTTATCCGCTTTGAAGACCGTGGAGATATCGGAAACGAGTATATTTACTTCCAACCAAAAGGTACTGAGCCAATCTATGCTAAATTGAAAGGATACGAAGTCTTAGAAAACAATGCTCGCTATGCTAAGGTATTGCTCAAACATGACTTGACGATTCCAGTCAGTGCAGATGAAAAATTGGATGCTGAACAAAGAGGTATTATCGAGTTCATGAAACGAGATGCAGGTCGTTCAGAAGAGTTGACAACCATTCCTCTTGAAACTGAGATGACCATCTTTGTGGATAATCCACAGATTCGTTTTAAAACTCGTTTTACCAATACTGCAAAGGATCACCGAATTCGTCTCTTGGTGAAAACTCACAACACTCGTCCAAGCAATGATTCTGAAAGCATCTATGAAGTTGTGACAAGACCAAATAAACCAGCAGCTTCTTGGGAAAATCCTGAAAATCCACAACACCAACAAGCCTTTGTCAGCTTGTATGATGATGTCAAAGGAGTGACCGTATCCAATAAAGGATTGCACGAGTATGAAATCCTTGGAGATGACACTATGGCTGTAACTCTTCTTCGTGCTTCAGGCGAACTCGGTGACTGGGGCTACTTCCCAACACCGGAAGCTCAGTGTTTGCGTGATATCGAAGTTGAGTTTGCAGTAGAGTTCCACCAAGCAGGCGAACGCTTCTCAGCTTTCCGTCGCGCCAAAGCCTTCCAGGTGCCATTTACAGCTCTTCAAGTCGCAAAACAAGAGGGTAGTGTTGCCGCAACGGGTAGCCTCTTTAACCATGCGGCACTGAACTTACCACAAGTCTGCCCAACGGCATTTAAGGTGGCTGAGAATGAAGAAGGTTATGTCCTTCGTTACTACAATATGAGTCAAGAAAATGTTCGCGTATCTGAAAAACAACAAGCCATTCTTGACTTGCTGGAACGCCCATACCCAGTTCATTCAGGACTATTGGCACCACAGGAAATTCGCACAGAATTCATTCAAAAAGAAGAAATTTAATTTCAAATAGTAAACAGAAACAGAAAGGAGGAGCGAAGAAGTAAGAACCAACTGCGGACTCGCTCCTTTTTGCAGGTAAAAGCAATGACCATTGCAACGATTGATATCGGAGGGACTGGGATTAAGTTTGCTAGTCTCACTCCTGATGGAAAGATTTTAGATAAGGCCAGCACCCCAACTCCAGAAACTCTAGAAGATTTGTTGGCTTGGTTGAACAAGCGATTGTCAGAACGTGGCTACCGTGGGATTGCCATGAGTGTGCCAGGGGCTGTTAATCAAGAAACAGGAGTGATTGAGGGGATTAGTGCCATTCCTTACATTCATGGATTTTCATGGTACCAGGCCCTTGCTCATCACCAACTCCCTGTCCATCTAGAAAATGATGCTAACTGTGTTGGACTCAGTGAACTGCTGGCTCATCCTGAGATTGAAAATGCAGCCTGCGTCGTGATTGGTACAGGGATCGGTGGAGCCATGATTATCAATGGCAAAATTCACCGTGGTCGCCATGGCTTGGGTGGAGAGTTTGGTTACATGACAACTATCGAACCAGCAGAAAACCTCAATAACTGGTCACAACTAGCTTCTACAGGAAACATGGTTCGGTACGTGATTGAGCAATCTGGTCAGACTGACTGGGATGGCCGAAAGGTTTACCAAGAGGCTGCAGCAGGCAATGCCCTTTGCCAAGAAGCCATTGAACGCATGAATCGTAACCTAGCTCAAGGACTGCTCAATATCCAGTACCTGATTGATCCAGATGTGATTAGCCTAGGTGGCTCTATCAGTCAAAACCCAGATTTTATCAAAGGTGTGCAAAAAGCAGTAGACACCTTTGTGGAAAGATATGAAGAATATACTATCGCTCCAGTGATTCAAGCTTGCACCTATCACGCAGATGCCAATCTCTACGGTGCCCTTGTCAACTGGTTACAGGAGGAAAACCAATGGTAAGTTTTACAGGACTTAGTCCCAAACAAGCCCAAGCTATCGAAGCATTAAAAAATCACATTTTTCTACCAGATGTAGAAGTGGCAGTCGCTCAGTCTGATCAGGCCTCCATCTCTATCAAGGGTGAGGGTGGCCACTATCAATTGACCTATCGAAAACCTCATCAACTCTACCGCGCCTTTTCTGTGCTAGCAACAGCTTTAACAGAAGGTGATAAGGTAGAGATTGAAGAGCAGGCAGCCTATGAAGAATTAGCCTACATGGCAGATTGTTCCCGAAACGCTGTTTTGAATGTTGCATCTGCCAAGCAGATGATTGAGGTCTTAGCTCTCATGGGCTACTCAACTTTTGAACTCTACATGGAAGATACCTATCAAATCGAAGGACAACCTTACTTTGGCTATTTCCGCGGAGCATACTCAGCTGAAGAGTTACAGGAAATTGAAGCCTACGCCCAACAGTTGGATATGACTTTTGTTCCTTGTATTCAGACCTTGGCTCACTTGTCAGCCTTTGTTAAATGGGGTGTCAAAGAAGTCCAGCAACTCCGTGATGTTGAGGACATTCTCCTTATCGGAGAAGAAAAGGTTTATGACCTGATTGACGGCATGTTTGCGACCCTGTCTAAACTACAAACTCGCAAGGTCAATATCGGAATGGACGAAGCCCACTTGGTTGGTTTGGGACGCTACCTCATCTTAAACGGTGTTGTTGACCGTAGTCTTCTTATGTGCCAACACTTGGAGCGCGTGCTGGATATTGCAGACAAGTATGGTTTCCACTGCCAGATGTGGAGCGATATGTTCTTCAAGCTCATGTCAGCAGATGGCCAGTATGACCGTGATGTGGAGATTCCAGAGGAAACTCGCATTTATCTAGACCGTCTAAAAGACCGTGTGACTTTGGTTTACTGGGATTACTATCAGGATAGCGAAGAAAAATACAACCGGAACTTCCGCAACCACCACAAAATTAGCCAGGATATCGCCTTTGCAGGTGGTGCTTGGAAGTGGATTGGTTTCACGCCTCATAACCATTTCAGCCGTCTCATCGCAGTCGAAGCCAATAAAGCCTGCCGTGCTAATCAGATCAAAGAAGTCATTGTGACGGGTTGGGGAGATAATGGTGGTGAAACAGCCCAGTTCTCTATTCTGCCAAGCCTACAAATCTGGGCAGAACTCAGCTACCGCAACGATTTAGAGCGTTTGTCAGCCCATTTCAAGACCAATACAGGTCTATCCGTTGAGGACTTTATGCAGCTTGACCTGGCCAACCTCTTACCAGATCTACCAGGAAATCTCAGTGGGATTAACCCCAACCGCTATGTCTTTTATCAAGATGTTCTTTGCCCAATTCTTGATAAGCACATGACACCTGAACAGGACAAACCACACTTTGCGAATGCTGCGAAGACTCTTTCAGAAATCAAAGACAAAGCAGGTATCTACGCCTATCTCTTTGAAACTCAGGCCCAGTTAAATGCTATTTTAAGCAAAAAAGTGGATGTAGGACGACGCATTCGTCAAGCCTATCAAGTAGATGATAAAGACAGCTTGAAACAAATCGCCAGAGAAGAATTGCCAAAACTCAGAAGTGAGATTGAAAACTTCCACAAACTCTTTAGCCAGCAATGGTTGAAAGAAAACAAGGTCTTTGGCTTGGATACCGTGGATATCCGTATGGGTGGACTCTTACAACGGATCAAGCGTGCAGAAAGCCGTATCGAGGCTTATTTGGCTGGTCAAATTGACCGCATCGAAGAATTAGAAGTCGAAATTCTTCCATTTACTGACTTCTACGCAGATAAGGATTTCGCAGCCACAACAGCTAACCAGTGGCATACCATTGCAACAGCTTCAACCATTTATACGACATAAAGATTAGAACACCCTGCATGAAGCAAGATGTTTCTCGTGAAACACACTTCTTATATAAAAAAGTTCTCCACATAAAATAATTTGTGGAGTTTTTTCTATAATTTGTAGTTTAAACTGTCCTAAAAATAAGAGTATACTATTTTTGTAAACGTTATCAAGTCTAAAAAATGTGAGATTATGAAGTTTTAGAAAATAAAAAGGGAGGAAATTATGAACAAGTTTTCAAAAACTTTAAGAGATAATTGGATTTTTCTCTTAATGGTTCTACCAGGAACAATTTGGTTGATTTTATTCTTCTACATTCCAGTTTTTGGGAATGTGGTTGCCTTCAAAGACTACCATATGACTGGTGAAGGATTCGTCCACAGTATTATAAACAGTAGATGGGTCGGACTAGATAACTTTAAATTCTTGTTTAGTTCCAAAGATGCCTTTGTCATCACTCGAAACACTGTACTTTACAACCTTGGATTTATCTTTCTCGGTTTGGTTGTGTCAGTTGGTATCGCCATTATCCTTAGTGAACTTCGCTCTAAGCAAATGGTTAAAATCTACCAAACATCTATGTTGTTCCCTTACTTCCTATCTTGGGTTATCATCAGTTTCTTTACAGATGCTTTCCTAAACATCGATAAAGGGCTTATCAACCACACCTTAGAAGCTCTTGGAATGAAGGGTATTAACTTCTACGCTGATGTAAGTATTTGGCCTTACCTCCTCCTCTTCCTAGGTATCTGGAAAGGCTTTGGATATAGTAGTGTTATGTACTACGCAACTATCATGGGTATTGACCCAACTTACTACGAAGCAGCGACAGTGGATGGTGCTAGCAAATGGCAACGTATCCGTAACGTAACTATTCCTCAGTTGACACCGCTTGTGACAGTATTGACTATCCTTGCAGTCGGAAACATCTTCCGTGCAGACTTCGGTCTTTTCTACCAAATCCCTCACAACGCTGGTCAGCTCTATAGTGTAACAAACGTATTGGACGTTTATGTCTTTAACGGATTGACCCAAACAGCAGATATCGGTATGGCGTCAGCAGCCGGTCTCTATCAGTCAGTCGTCGGTTTGATTCTCGTTGTCCTATCAAACTTACTTGCAAGACGTGTTGATCCTAACTCAGCACTATTCTAGAAAGGAGGAGCATATGGCAAAAAAAATTCAAAAAGAAAAAATTGATAATGTTGGCATACACTCCTTCAGCAAAAAAGCAGATATCTTCTTTAGTATCATATCTGGTTTGCTGGCCTTCTCTTGTATCTTGCCTTTCATCTTCGTAATCATTATCTCAATTACAGACGAAAAAAGTATTGTTCAATATGGATATAGCTTCTTCCCATCGAAGTTTGGTGTAGATGGATTCCAGTTCTTGGCTCAGTTCAAGGACAAGATTCTACAAGCGCTCTTTATCTCAGGTTTTGTGACAGTTGTAGGTACGTTGACAAACGTATTCATCACAACAACCTACGCTTATGCCATCTCACGTTCAACATTTAAGTATCGCAAATTCTTTACAATCTTCGCTCTTCTTAGTATGTTGTTCAATGCTGGTTTGGTACCAGGCTATATCGTGGTAACTCAGTTACTTCACTTGGGTGATACTATTTGGGCCTTGATTGTTCCGATGCTTCTATCACCATTCAACATCATGTTGATGCGGTCTTTCTTCAAGAAAACCATCCCAGAAGCAATCCTCGAATCAGCTCGTATCGATGGAGCTAGCGAGGCGCGGATCTTCTTCCAAATCTGTTTACCACTCTCTCTTCCAGGGATTGCGACTATCACACTTTTGACAGCGCTTGGGTTCTGGAATGACTGGTTTAATGCCCTACTTTACATCAAGAGTGACAACTTGTATCCATTGCAATATTTGCTCATGCAAATTCAAAACAACATGGATTATATTGCTAAGTCAGTTGGTATGTCAGGACAACTTGCGGTTGCCCTACCAAAAGAAACAGGTCGTATGGCCATGGTCGTAGTTGCGACTGTTCCAATTGCGATTCTCTATCCATTCTTCCAACGCTACTTTGTAAAAGGTTTAACTATCGGTGGTGTTAAAGAATAAGAGACGCTGAGAAACAAGCTTTCTCTACCCTATCTAACTTTTCTTTGTTGAAAAGTAGATCACTAAAATTGTTTTAAATTTAAAAATAAAAAAAGGAGTTTTTATCATGAAAAACTGGAAAAAATATGCTTTTGCATCTGCTAGCCTTGTAGCTTTAGCTGCTAGCCTCGCTGCTTGTGGAAACCTTAAAGGTAACAACCAAAAAGCTGCTGACTCAGCTTCAGGTGACAAAACTGTTATCAAAATGTACCAAATCGGTGACAAACCAGATAACTTGGATGAATTGCTAGAAAATGCAAACAAAATCATCGGAGAAAAAGTTGGTGCTAAATTAGATATCCAATACCTTGGATGGGGTGACTACGGTAAGAAAATGTCAGTTATCACTTCATCAGGTGAAAACTATGATATCGCATTTGCAGATAACTACGTTGTAAACGCTCAAAAAGGTGCTTATGCTGACTTGACAGAATTGTACAAGAAAGAAGGAGCTGACCTTTACAAAGCACTTGACCCAGCTTACATCAAAGGTAACACTGTAAACGGTAAAATCTATGCAGTTCCAGTTGCAGCCAACGTTGCATCTTCACAAAACTTTGCTTTCAACGGTCCACTTCTTGAAAAATACGGAATCGATATCTCAGGTGTAACTTCATACGAAACACTTGAACCAGTATTGAAACAAATCAAAGAAAAAGCTCCAGATGTAATGCCATTCGCTGTTGGTAAAAACTTTATCCCATCAGAAAACTTTGACTACCCAGTTGCAAATGGTCTTCCATTCGTCATCGACCTTGAAGGCGACACTACTAAGATCGTAAACCGTTACGAAGTTCCTCGTTTCGTAGAACACTTGAAGACTATGCACAAATACTATGAAGCAGGATACATTCCAAAAGACGTAGCAACTAGTGATACTTCATATGACCTTACTCAAGATACTTGGCTTGTTCGCGAAGAAACAGTAGGACCAGCTGACTACGGTAGCAGCTTGCTTTCTCGTGTTGCTAACAGAGACATCAAAATCAAACCATTTACTAACTTCATCAAGAAAAACCAAACAACTCAAGTTGCTAACTTTGTAATCTCAAACAACTCTAAGAACAAAGAAAAAGCAATGGAAGTGTTGAACCTCTTGAACACTAACCCAGAACTCTTGAACGGTCTTGTTTACGGTCCAGAAGGCAAGAACTGGGAAAAAGTTGAAGGTAAAGAAAACCGTGTTAAAGTCCTTGACGGATACAAAGGAAACACTCACATGTCAGGATGGAACACTGGTAACAACTGGATCCTTTACATCAACGAAAACGTAACAGATGAACAAATTGCACAATCTAAGAAAGATTTGGAAACTGCAAAAGAATCTCCAGCGCTTGGATTCATCTTCAACACTGACAACGTGAAATCTGAAATCTCAGCTATCACTAACACTATGCAACAATTCGATACAGCTATCAACACTGGTACTGTAGACCCAGAAAAAGCTATTCCAGAATTGATGGAAAAACTTAAATCTGAAGGTGCTTACCAAAAAGTATTGGATGAAATGCAAAAACAATACGACGAATTCTTGAAAAGCAAAAAATCATAAGAATAATTGATTTCGTGTATTCATTCCTAAAAATTGCAATCACTGCCTTATCTGGATTTTTCCAGACGGGGTGGTGATTTTTTTGGTCAATACATATAATTATCTGTATTTGTATCTAGATATTTGCTCTGCCATATAAGATTGGACACCGTCACAGCTGAAAAAAGATCTGAAATTGGGTCTTGTTTTCAATTTTCGGTCAAATAAATTGCATTCGCTTTCTTGAGGGGTTATACTGTTATAGTTGAATAAAAAATTCTGATAATTTAATCTTAGAAAAGAGAAGCAAATGTCAAAAGATATTCGAGTTTTACTTTACTATAAATATGTTCCCATCGAAAACGCGGAACAATTTGCTGCAGACCACTTGGCTTTCTGTAAGTCTATCGGGCTCAAGGGGCGTATCCTAGTGGCTGACGAAGGGATCAACGGAACCGTTTCTGGTGACTACGAAACAACGCAAAAATACATGGACTACGTTCACAGCCTTCCAGGTATGGAAGACCTCTGGTTCAAGATTGACGAAGAAAGTGAGCAAGCCTTCAAAAAGATGTTTGTTCGCTATAAAAAGGAAATTGTCCACCTTGGTTTAGAGGATGATAACTTTGATAATGACATCAATCCTCTTGAAACAACAGGTGCTTACTTGTCACCAAAAGAATTTAAAGAAGCCCTTCTAGATGAAGATACAGTTGTCCTTGATACGCGTAATGACTATGAGTATGACCTGGGGCACTTCCGTGGAGCTATCCGTCCGGATATCCGCAACTTCCGTGAATTGCCACAATGGGTCCGTGATAACAAGGAAAAATTCATGGACAAACGTGTCGTGGTATACTGTACTGGTGGAGTCCGCTGCGAGAAATTCTCTGGTTGGATGGTTCGTGAAGGCTACAAAGATGTCGGCCAATTACACGGTGGTATCGCGACTTACGGTAAAGACCCAGAAGTTCAAGGGGAACTTTGGGATGGGAAAATGTACGTGTTTGACGAGCGTATTGCAGTCGATGTCAACCATGTCAATCCAACTATCGTAGGGAAAGACTGGTTTGATGGAACACCATGTGAACGCTATGTCAACTGTGGAAATCCTTTCTGTAACCGCCGTATCTTGACATCAGAAGACAACGAAGACAAATATCTTCGTGGTTGCTCACACGAGTGTCGTGTTCACCCACGTAATCGCTATGTTTTAGAGCATGAATTGACACAAGATCAAGTTATCGAGCGTTTAGCAAAAATTGGTGAGAGCCTAGATCATTCAGAAGTTGTATAATAAACATTAACAGTCCTAAAGGGCTGTTTTTCTATGCTTTTGACTAAAAAATCTTAAATTTGTTTCTGCATCTTTCAGGAAAATGGTGTATACTATATGTAAACGATTTCAAAGGAGACCATTATGGTTAAAACATTTTTTATTCCAAATAAACAAAGTATTTTAGGACAACAGGAGATTTTAACAGCTAAGTCAGTTTTGGCCCTAGTAGAAGGCTTAGAGTCACATAGTTATGATGCAGTTTACCTCCGTCAACCTCTCAATCGCCTTGAGTATATCGAGTGTGGGATCGTAGGTAAGTCTCAATTTCTCTTTAAAGTTCGATATCTAGATGCTCAAAAAGGCTATCAAGTAATCATTCCTGACTTGATTACAAGAGCTGACTGGGAAATTGTAGAAGGGCTCTTGCGTGCTTTGTCTAGCAAGGTTGGTGAAGCAGTTGAAGGCTTGGCAGACTTTGATTTGGAAGACTATTTCCAAGAAACTGTTAAAAACTATCTAGCTGATAAAGCTGCTCGTTTAGGTTTCTGCCAAGGAATTCTTTCACCTGTTTACTTTGATAAGAAGGACTTAGAAAGCTTTCTAGAAGAAGATGGAGTGGCACGTTTTGAAGAGTTAGTTAAGAGGGTTCAAGAATCAGATGCATATCCTTCCAGTGCTAAATTCTATCCAGATGGTGAAGGTAAGGTTCATGGGGTCTATCACCTAGCTCAGGGAGTAAAAACCATTTTGCCAAAAGAACCGGTGATTCCTGCTCCTTACGTGGAGCAATTAGTTGGCAAGGAGCTTGTTTGGGAGATTGATTTGGTAAAAATCTCTGGAGATGGTTCAAAACCAGAAGACTATGAAGCAGTAGCTAGACTGGATTATCAAGCGTTTTTAGGAGCTTTGCCAAAAGAACTTTATCAGGACTTAGATGCTAACCAAGTAGAAGTAGGCCCTGTTTTAGGTGAAGATTTTGAGAACTTAGTAAAAGGTAACTAGAGGCATAAATGAAAGATATTGGTTTTAAATAATGTGAAAAGGCAGATCGTTTGATCTGCTTTTTGTGTACACAAAAAAACCTGTCAGAGTGACAGGTTTTTATCTTACATAAAAGCAAGGATTCGAAGATAGTCGAAAACAAGTGCCATTTCTGCTAGGAAGAAGAGAAATAGAACACCACCGTTGACTAGGAAAGCTAAGAGAAGGCGATAGAAGGGATCAGTTTGACTATCCTTGCTAGGTCTTGAGATGATGTAGAGATTGGCCAAGATAGTCAGACCAATGCTAATGAGGCAGAGAAGAGCTGCAAAACGTAGACTATTAAAGAAGGCAAAGAAACTCGCAATACCCGTGAGCAGGATAGGAAGGGCGAAGAGCCTGCTGTATTCTTGCAAGGTTTTTTCTAGTGTCCAGTCACTGTCCTGGTCGACAAAGCGTTTGACTACAAATCCACCCATGAGGATTGAAAAGAAGAAGAGACTTGTCGCTACTAGGATGGAGAAGACCGAGAAGAGATTGAGAGACGGGAATTGTTCCATGAAGTGAGTATCGATGCTTGCCATACGACCATAGTAGCCTTGTTTGGCGTGATAAACTGTAAAGAGGAAACTTGTGGCAGAAAAGATAGTTAGTAGCGTAAAGGCGTTATAACTATGTTTTTTATCTGTATCAATGCTTGCTGTTGGTTCTTTCAGAGCACCTTGTAACCAGCCCCAAAAATCAGCCAATTCTTCTTTGAAGATTGCAGTTTTTGTAGGGACAGGGTCTGGGACAAATGGACTTTCCAAAGATTTGCTAGGCTGAGGTGCTTCCTTAACTGGTTTTTCTGCTTGGTCTGTCTTTGTTGCCAGTTCTTCTTGTTCTTCAGTCTCTACAGGTTCTTCTGACTTATCTATCTTTTCTGTATTTTCCACGAGTTCTGCGTGTTCGTCATTCTCTACTTTTTCTAGGTCAGCTTCTTGTTCTTCAGGGTTGACTTGAAGACTTTCTTCAACCACTGGCAACTCTTCTTTTTCTTTTAACTCTTCTTGAGGAATGACTAGGTCAGATGGATGTTCTTTTTTCTCATTGTTGGCTGTTTTCTCGAAATCAGCACTTTCAAACCATTCTTGAGTCATAATAGACCTCCCTTTTTTGATTAATTTTTGAGTAGTAACTACTAGTTATCTTTATTCATGATTTCTATAAGAAAGCATGCGATCTTATTATGGGAAATAGATACTTTGATTCGATTTTGCGACGAGGAGATCTTGCGTATCTTTTTTTTCTGTTTTGTAGGGGTTCGCTAATGCTTCACCTTTACTACCTCCCGTAGGTATGTCACGTCTGTCTCGATGCCAACGATAGATATCACCATGTTCAGCAGAAAACTCAACATTGATTCGATCAAGTTCCTTTTGAGATAACTCGAGTGAGATATCTTTTCTTGCCTCGAATTCTACCTTACCGTGGACTTGGATGTCGTCAGCAGAGATATGTTGATGTTCTGCTTGGATACGGCTATCTGTTAGACTGATTCCAAATACATTGACAATTCCAGTTGTAGTCAGCTGGCTATTTTTGATCTCGCTATTAGTGATACGAAGAAGATAGCCATTTGACTGAATCTTGGCATTGCTGAGTTTTACATCGGCAATCGAAAGGACACCGTGGTCGACCTGGGCGGTTAGATCTTTTAATTCTCTTCCTTTTGGCAACGATAGAACGACCTCATCATTGCGGCTGGAAATTCCGCTTGCGATAAAGAGGATACCTTCGATACTAGAACCTACAGAACGACGTGTCGTTGACTTGGTGTCAGAAATCTCAAGAGTTTTTTCTTTGATAGAATGCTGGAGGTTTTCTTTTTCAGAGATGGTCGGGTGATACTGAAGGTGAATCTTGTCATCGCTAGATTCTCTAATGACTAACGAATGTTCTGTCAGTGACATGTTAAGATTTTCAATATCTTGATCAAAAACGAGCTCTTCCATTCGGCTTTCAAAGACTGGATTTTGAGACATTGCAAGGAGGCTTCTGACACCATCGGTTTGGATGCCGATGATTATCATGGCAAAACCGATGATACTAGTAACAACACCAAAGATAAGAAATCCTTTTGTTAATTTACGCATGACTTTCACCTCTCTTTCCTCTATTAAGAATCCACTGAATAAGTCGAAGGATTAGTAATCCAAAGAAACGTGCTACATAGGAAGTCGCTAGTAAGACTAGAGACGAAGCCCCGATAGCTAGTAAACCTCCACCAAAAATCAGCACAAAAGCAGATGTAGATTCAGCCAGGACGTAGAAGCTTTCAAATAGGAGAACGCCTCCTAGGATTAGTCCAGCTGCTGATACAGCAAAGAAGGCTAAAAGTACACTAACCGCAGCGATAAAAATCCCGATGATAGCCATGAGAAGACCAATCCCGACTGGAATCCCAATAGGTGCAGCCAGAAGTGCGATGATTGCGATTTGTAAAACCTGACGGTTGTTCTTATTGGAATTTTCTTCGTTGATTTTTTTATCAAGAAGTGTAGTCAGGACATCATGGGCAGCTTCTTTTGGACTTCCCAGGCTAGCTATTAGGTCTTCCTCGCCTTCAGGACCAGCATCATCAAAGAGTTCTTTGAAGTAGTCCATGGCTTCGATGCGATCAGATTGAGGAAGCTTCATCAGATAGGCTTCAAGCTGATTCAAATATTCAGTTCTTGTCATGGCGAATGCTCCCTTCTATGATGCCGTTGATAGTGTCAGTGTAGAGTGTCCACTCTTCTCTGAGTACAAATAGTTGCTCCTCCCCAATCTCTGTTAAGGAGTAGTACTTCCGCATCCGACCTTGGTATTCGCGAGAGTATGTAGTTAGATAGCGGTTGGTTTCCAGTTTTTTCAAGATGGGGTAGAGGGTAGATTCCTTGATTTTGGCAATGAGTTTAATGGTTTGGCTAATTTCATAACCATAGGAATCCCCTTGTTCTAGAATGGCCAAGATGAGAAATTCAATCAAAGCCGCTGATGTCGGAAAATACATGGGGCACCTCCTTTTTAGTATATAAAAATTCTATATATAATTATTCTACACATACATCATACATCTAAATGTAAGCCCTGTCAAGCAATATGTGTAAAATTTTTATATATAAAAATCTCCTAGTAAAAACTAGAAGATTGGAGGCTGTTTTGCATTACTTTGAGGCAATACTTATCTGCAATCCTCATCATAAATGGGCGGAAGATAAAAATACTTGTCTTCAATCTTGATTTTGGCACAGAGAATGCCGTTTTGATAGACATATCCGTTAAATGGAGGATAGCTATCCAAGTTTTTTAGGATATTCTCAGGCAAAGAACTAAAATTGTAATCCCTCAGAGCCCCAGAACCAATCAATCTTTCAGTCCGATAAGCCTTGATTTCTTTGTCATATTTTTTGAGAAATTCTTCTCGTTTGCTTTCAAAGAGAGCCAAATCTCCGTCATCTAACTGGTAATAGCGTTCGTAACCAGCAATCCAAGAAATATAAACACACAGTAAAGATTTTTCTATCTCTGGAGAGTAGCCAATTGTAAAGTAATTTTCTTTGTCGACCTGCCGATTTTCTACTGTGATAGTCTGTATAAAGTTAGTCATGATAATCTCCGTTTTAAGAATGAACTAGAAAGGCTTCTCATTTAAAAATCTTTTAGCTCATCAAAGATTTCTATAAATTTTTCTTTGTCCATCCCTAAATCTTCAGGTAGTAAATCTAAGATCTCGATCAGGGCATCATAGATATCCTCTCTCTCGATTGTTTCAATAAAACAGTTACGCTTGTCCATTTTATTGAAACCTTGAGTATATTCTCTTATGAGGGCTTCTATGTGTTCCGTAGTGTCCTCGTTGGGGTTTTCTAGAAGCTTTCTAACACTTGCTCTAGTCTTTCTATATAGAGAGGCTGCTTTTTTTGCGTTTGCGGTTGAAATATTTTCTTGTCCATCCCATGAGCGAAATGGATTGTCTAGGTTTTGGGCTAGCCATTCAGCTTTTCTCGGTTTTGTTATCCAAAGATTCAGTCCCTTGTCCTGCTGTTTTTTATAATATTTTTTGGCTACTTTAGCGGCCTCTTCTGGTAAGCTGCTCATCCAAAACATACTTAATCGAGGTAAATCTTCTGGTTTGGGAATATCCTCTGCAGTAAAGCCAAACAAATCAACAGTGGAAAACATGACTAACTCTTTGAACTCTGATAATTTATGGAAATTGAGAATATGACCAGGTTTCCCCCACAATCTTAATTCCCTAAGTCTTGGATAGTTATTCAAGATTTGTGCAAAGTCTATTTCAAGGATGTTAGAACAATGGATGGCTCCTAAATCTTTTAATCCCAGTGCCTTAGGTAGAGAACTATCAAGTTGTAATCGTAAGCTGGCTCCATGGTCCTTTACAAGTATTTGACAATTGTCGCTCATGTCTCCTAATAAGACTAGCTCCTCCAAATCATCGTTTAGTCTAAGTTCCTCTACGCCTGTCAAATCAATGGAAAGCCGATGTATGGATGTCTTAGAAAAATCCAGTTTTGTTTGTCCATGATTTTTAAGAACTAGTTCTGTAATAAAAGGAGTTGACTGCAAATACTCATATATATTTTTGTGCCATCTCGTTAATGTCAACTTAGATAAACAAGGGAAGACTTTTAATTCTAATGCGTCTTCAAAAGGCGTCCACTCGTCATTGATATTGTGTTTAGAAATACGGCACTCATTTCCTGTAAATGAAACTTTTTCCTTGCTTTTATCTGCTTTCTTAAATAAATCTCTTTTTTCTTTTGGTATTTCTTGCCATTTCAGTTGCCTATAAATATCGTAACCATTTCCCCAAAACATAGCATATGTGTTTGTGCTTTCGGTTGTTAATGGTGTTGTATTACCAATAAAAATATAATGTGACGGTACATGAATATCAACATTACTGAGATGTAAGTTTCTTTCCCAGTACATAAAATCTATATAGAGTGGCTTCAAAGAAGATAATTCTTCTTCTCTAAGAGGTTGTTTTCCTGACCAGTCTAAAGACAGTAGGACAGCCTGCGGCTTTTTCTCCCCCTCTTCTATCTTGGTTATCTGACAAGCTATGTATTTTTTTAGATGGAAATTGTAAACACAATAGACGTCCCCTGCTTTTGCTAGCATACAAATTTCTCCTTATATGATTCAATGGTCTTTGGATAATCGATATTTTTTATCCAATTAAAATTTCTTAATGGCGTTAAAACAATCATAAATGTAGACGTTTATAATTTCAACTTTAGCATCGCTTCAACTATCAATTCCGAAAGTAATAATCTTTTATGTACCCAAACAGTGCTACTCCTAATAAAGTGTAACCGGAGTTTTCCTAGCTTTATTATATCATTTTTGCGCATAGTAAGAGTAGTATGCTTGGTAAATCTATACTTTGTAAAATGTTGTGAAGATCAAAAAAAACCAGACTCAGTCTGGCTTTCAAAGTGTGTTTATTTGTGGCAAATTCTAAAAACCTTTTTAGAGGATTTTATCCGATTTATCCACCATAAAGAGAGCGATTGTCATGATGATATCAATCATTAAAAGAGCCAGTACAGCTGGGATCCACGAATGGAAAAAGTTAAAACTATAACCAAAGAGAGTTGGTCCAAAGGCTGCCAGGATGTAACCACCTGTCTGGGCAAGCCCAGATAATTGGGCCGTCTTTTTAGGAGAGCTAGTTTTGATAGAGAAGCAAACCATGAGATAAGGGAAAAGAGCGCTACAAGCAGTACCAATTAAGAGATGCGCTACTAACCAGTAGAGGAAACTCTTGCTCGGGTATAAGAGCATGGCAATTCCAAGCAATCCAGCGATAGAGATGACTGTCAGCATGATTTGACGGTGACGATTGGACAAACGAGTTGTTAAACTTGGAATGGTCATCGAGAAGGGGATACTAATCAGTGAAAAGATAGAAGCCAGAAGGCCAGCGTCTGTATGAGATAGTCCTGCACTGATGGCCATGGTTGGTAACCAGGTCATGCTAGTATAGAAGAGCAAGGACTGAAGTCCACCAAATACAATAATAGCCCAAACTTCCTTGTTTTTTAAGATATTCTCTTTCTTTTGTTTTTTCTCATGTCCTTCTAGAAAATGATTGCGACGATGATTGGGGAACCAGACCACTAAAGTTAGTAGGCAGACGAAGGATAGGCAGAGGATCAAGCCTTTCCAAGAGGCCGCTTGAGTAATGGGAACAGAGAGATAGGAAGCAAGAGCTGTTGCGATTCCCATGGAAGTCACATATACTGTTGTCAAGAAGCTAATCTTTTGTGGGTAGTTGGCCTGAATAGCGCTAGGAAGGAGCACGTTAAAGATTGCAATACTTGCTCCGATGAGTAAAGTTCCCAGATAGAGTAGAGGAAGATTAAAGATACGAATCACGGAACCTATGGTCAATACGATAAGACTATAGGTGAAAAGGTGCTCGAGCCCAATTTTTTGAGCCAAACGTGTCGCAAAAGAGGAGAAGAGGGCAAACATCAAGAGAGGAAGGCTGGTCAAAACACCAAGTGAACTGACTTCTACTCCAAAACCTTGAGCAATGTCACCTAAAATAGTTGGCAAAGCTGTGAAAGGAGCCCTTAAGACCGCTCCGATTAAGATAAATCCTAGAATAAAAAAGAGTGATCGTTTTTTCATGTGAACCTCAATATGCTGATTTTGATAACAGCTTATTTTAAGGCTTTTTCCCATAGATGTCAAGATAGAGAGAATCCGTTACTTAGCTCAGCGAAATCATGGGAAAAAGAAGAATATATTTACTAGTTTTTTTCTGGGATTCAAATAAAAATAGGAAAGTCTGGAAATTTGTGATAAAATAGTGAAAGAAAATCTATACATTGGAGAAGTACTGTGTCTGAAAATCGTAAATTTAGCGTCCTGATGTCAGTCTATGTTAAAGAAAATCCAGTCTTTCTAGAAGAGGCAGTAGAGAGCATCATACATCAAACGCTCAAACCTAGCGAAGTGGTCATCGTCGAAGATGGGCCACTGACACCTGAGCTCTATCAAGTTTTGGAGAAATTGGAAGCACAGTCAAGTATTCCGATCAAACGTTGTCCACTTGAGCAAAATCGCGGCTTAGGCTTAGCGCTTCAGTACGGTGTCTTACAGTGCCAATATGATGTCATTGCTCGTATGGATACAGATGATATTGCTGTTGAAGACCGTTTCGAACAACAGTTCGAATTGATGGAAAAAGAAAATTTGGACCTACTAGGTGGTCATATCGCAGAGTTTATCGACCAACCTGACGAGATTGTGTCCTATCGTCGTGTGCCGATTAAGCATGAGGATATCATTGCCTACCAACGTATGAGAAGCGCCTTTAATCATATGACTGTGATGTTCAAAAAAGAAATGGTGCTCAAGGCTGGTAACTATGAGGATGGTCTTTATATGGAAGATGATCTTCTCTGGCTAAATATGATTAGTGCTGGAGCTCGGACTGGAAATGTAGATCAAATTCTTTGTAAGGTGCGCGTGGGAGCGGGGATGTTTGAACGCCGTGGAGGTCTTCGCTATCTCAAGCTCTATCGTCAGGCACGTCAAAGAATGCACGCGCGTGGGCAGATTTCTTATGGTGAATACCTGAAAAGTGTTTTAATTCAGGTTGTCGTTGCTCTGTGCCCAGGCTTTGTGCGACAGTTTATATTTTTGAAACTTCTAAGAAAAAGCAAGTAATGCTTAGCTGATAGGATTTTAATCTAATATCTTATCATTTCTAGAAAATGTGATTCTGTGTAGGAGGATACCATTCACATGAATAAAAAAATAACAGATTACGTCATTGATCTGGTTGAAGTATTAAATAAACAACAGAAACAAATATTTTGGGGATTTTTTGATATTGCCAGTATGGTCTTATCAATTATTGTGTCCTATATTCTATTTTATGGGTTAATCAATCCAGCCCCGGTAGACTATGTCATTTACACCAGTCTAACCTTCCTGTTCTATCAACTGATGATTGGCTTCTGGGGTCTTAACGCTAGCATTAGTCGCTATAGTAAAATCACAGATTTCATGAAGATTTTCTTCGGAGTGACCATCAGTAGTGTCTTATCCTATGTGATTTGCTACGCCTTTTTGCCACTCTTTTCTGTCCGCTTTATCGTACTCTTTATCCTATTAACCACCTTTTTGATTTTACTTCCTCGTATCACTTGGCAGTTGATTTACTCAAGACGTAAAAAGGGCAATGGAGATGGAGAACACCGCCGTACCTTCTTGATTGGTGCTGGAGATGGTGGCGCGCTCTTTATGGACAGCTACCAACATCCTACTAGTGACCTTGAGCTAGTTGGAATTTTGGATAATGATGAAAAGAAAAAAGGTCAAAAGCTTGGGAAAATCCCAGTTTTGGGTTCTTATGATAATCTACCAGAATTGGCTAAACGCTACAGAGTAGAAAAAGTTATCGTTGCAATTCCGTCTCTAGATCCATCTGAATATGAGCGAATTCTGCAAATGTGTAACCATATCGGTGTAAAATGCTATAAGATGCCGATGATTGAGTCAGTTGTGCAAGGCATCCAACCTCAAGCAGGTGGTTTCCAAAAAATTGATATCACGGACCTGTTAGGACGTAAGGAGATTCAGCTTGATGAATCACGTCTGGGTTCAGAAATCACTGGTAAAACCATCTTGGTGACCGGTGCCGGAGGATCAATCGGTTCAGAAATCTGCCGTCAAGTTAGTCGATTCAATCCTGAACGTGTCATTTTGCTCGGTCATGGAGAAAACTCTATTTATCTGATTTACCATGAATTGATTCGCAAGTTCCAGGAAATTGATTTTGTTCCTGTTATTGCTGATATTCAAGATTACGATCGTTTGCTTCAAGTTTTTGAACAGTATGAACCAGCCATTGTTTACCATGCTGCAGCCCATAAGCATGTTCCAATGATGGAGAGAAATCCAAAAGAAGCCTTTAAGAACAACATCCTTGGAACTTATAATGTTGCTAGAGCGGTTGACGCTGCTCGAGTTCCTAAAATGGTTATGATTTCGACAGATAAGGCCGTTAATCCACCAAACGTCATGGGAGCTACCAAACGTGTGGCTGAGTTAATTGTTACAGGATTTAATCAACGTAGCCAATCTACCTATTGTGCGGTGCGTTTCGGTAACGTACTGGGTAGCCGTGGTAGTGTAATTCCTGTCTTTGAACGTCAGATTGCTGAAGGCGGTCCTGTAACAGTGACGGATTTCCGAATGACTCGTTACTTTATGACCATTCCAGAAGCTAGTCGTTTGGTGATTCATGCGGGTGCTTATGCCAAGGATGGAGAAGTCTTTATCCTTGATATGGGTAAACCTGTTCGCATCTACGATTTGGCTAAGAAAATGGTTCTACTCAGCGGTCATACTGAAAATGAAATTCCAATCGTAGAAGTAGGTATTCGCCCAGGTGAAAAACTATACGAAGAATTACTGGTATCAACTGAACTCGTTGACAATCAAGTAATGGACAAGATCTTTGTTGGTAAAGTAAATGTGATGCCTCTTGAGATGATCAACCAGAAGATTGAAGAGTTCCGTACCTTGCAGGGTTCTGAATTGAAGAGAGCAATCATAGCTTTTGCTAATGAAACAACTCATGTGGATTAAATATAAAAAATAAGGTATTATCCGTCAAATCTTCTTTAAGTGGAGGTGACAGGTAATATCTTTTTTCTATATTTAGAGGAATTTTCAGCTAATTTTAAACATATTTGCTCTAAGTGAACAGATATGGTAAAATATAATAAATAACAATAATAGGGAGTATCTTATGATTAACGCTTATAAAAGTTTCTTTAAAGGCTATGTAGATTTTGCAGGCCGTTCAACACGTTCTGATTTCTGGTGGGTTTGGCTTGGAAATATGATTCTTTATATTCCTTTCTTCTTAACATACGGAAATGCTCTAGCTAATTCACGAAACAAGAGCGCTCTTATTGCTTTGGGCTTTATCGCTATTATCTATTTTATTTTTGGCTTAGCACTTTTCTTACCGTCGCTTGCTTTGATGGTCCGTCGCCTTCGTGACGCTGGTTTCCACTGGGCACTTATCTTTATTTTATTCGTTCCACTGGGTAGTATTGTTCTTCTAGTACTTTTTGCTATGCCAACAAAGGAAGAAGCAACTCCAGTTATGAACCAAGTAAAAGAAGTTCAAGCTGAAGAAGTTGTAGAGGCAGTTGAAGCTCAAGAAGTCTCACCATTTGAAGAAATAGACAAGAACTAAAGTAAAATTGTTAAAGCATCTCTAGTTGATAAGATCTTTTAAGATTGTAAAGCTAGATCCTAAAAATACTCCTAGGTCTAAATTTAAGATTTGGGAGTGTTTTATGTCTATTCACAGTCGCTCTACAAATCTTATTAAGTATTCTAAACGATAAAAATAATAATAGGGGAGTAGCTTATGATTCAAGCTTATAAGAATTTTTTCAAGAATTATGCAGAGTTCACCGGTCGTTCGACGCGTCCAGATTTCTGGTGGGTTTGGTTAGGAAACCTCATCCTTTCTATTCCTTTCTGGATTATCTATTTCTACACTGTATTTCTTAGTACCGTGATGTATTCAGTGAGCGATTCAGCTAGCGAAGCTACTTTCATGGTTTTTGGTTTAGTTGCCATTATTTATGCAGTTTTCTACCTAGCAATTTTAGTGCCGACTTTAGCTTTGTCAGTTCGTCGTTTGCGTGACGCCGGATTCCACTGGGCCTTTATCTTCCTTCGCTTCGTTCCAATGGGAGGAATTGCTCTTTTGGTCCTTTTCGCTATGCCAACAAAAGAGACTGAAGTGGTAAACTATAGTGAACCTCAAACAGTCAAAGTCGAAGAAGTCATCGAAGACACACCGTTCGAAGAATCAGATAAGAGCTAAGAGATTCTTGTTTTACAGTTGAATCTTGTCTGGTAGTTCTCACGCCTGTTTAACATATAATTAGGAGTATCCTATGATTGAAGCCTATAAAAATTTCTTTAGAGGGTTTGCAGACTTTTCAGGACGTTCAACACGTCCAGACTTTTGGTGGGTTTGGATAATGAACAGTGTTTTATCCATTCCTCTTTATATTACCTATTTTCAGGCTGTCTTCACTAAAGAAGAAGTAGCAGACCCTATCGCAAGTGTGGGAATTCTGAGTTTTTATATCATTTTTTATTTAGTGATATTCATACCGAGTATCGCTCTAAGAGTTCGTCGTTTACGTGATGCAGGCTTTCACTGGGCCTTCATTTTTCTCGCTTTCGCTCCAATGGGAGGATTTATTCTTTTAGTCCTGCTGGCAATGCCAACCAAGGAAGTAACTAACTAATAAATGACAGATTAAAGCAAGCACAAATTTAAAAACACTCCAATTTAATTGGAGTGTTTTTTGTTTAGGATTTCAATTATAGTTGACGTAAAATGTCTGCTGGTTGATGTGCAACCCAGTCAGGTTGATAGGTCATGAGGTCCTTCTCGTCACCAAATCCCCAAGTAACAGCTAGTTTTTTAATGCCAGTTTCTTGGGCGCCAATCATATCAAATTTAGTATCTCCGATAAGGACCACTTTTTCTGGGTCCAAGTTATGAGTTGCCAAAGCTTGGCGAATGACGTCTGCCTTGTGCACTGCTTGAGGACTTGAACCATAGATGCCGGCAAAGAAATGCTCGATTTCAAAATTAGCTATCATATGTACTGCTGTAGGGGTATTTTTTGTTGTCGTGATATAGAGAGGATATTGTTGAGCTAGTTCAGCGAGTAGTTCCTTGATTTGTGGAAATAGCTGGGCTTCGTAAACTCCTTTTTCCTTATAATAGGAGCGATAAAGCTGGATAGCTAGCTCAACCTGATCAGGCGAGAGACAACTAGCAAAACTAGTCTCCAGTGGAGGGCCCATAAAACCACGGATGGTTTTTGCGTCTGGACTAGGGACTCCAAGTTGTTCAAAAGTATAGGTGAAGCCCTTGTGAATACCGATAGAGCTGTCCACAAGGGTTCCATCTAAGTCGAAAAAGATGGCTGATAAGGATGACATTGATTCTCCTAGTAATCTTGAAATTAGTCGCCGAAGATTTCTTTTTGAAGACGACGACCTGTCGGTGTGGCTGCGAGACCACCTTCGGCAGTTTCACGAAAGGCAGTTGGGAGACTAGAGCCTACTTGGTACATGGCATCAATAACTTCGTCAACTGGGATTTTTGATTCGATACCAGCTAAAGCCATATCAGCTGCGATGAAGGCGAAGCTTGCTCCCATGGCATTACGCTTAACACATGGAACTTCAACCAAACCTGCAACTGGATCGCAGATAAGACCGAGCATATTTTTGATAACGAAGGCGATAGCCTGGCTAGCTTGGTAAGGACTTCCACCTGCAGCCAGGGTTAGGGCGGCAGCACTCATGGCTGAAGCTGAACCCACCTCTGCTTGACAACCTCCTTCGGCCCCCGAGATAGAGGCGTTGTTAGCAATGACGAGCCCAAAAGCACCAGCAGCGAAGAGGAAATCTAGTTGTTGTTCATGAGTTAGATTTAGTTTTTGAATAGCAGATGTGAGAACTGCGGGAAGACAACCTGCACTACCTGCGGTCGGTGTTGCACAAACAAGGCCCATCTTGGCATTGTGCTCATTAACGGCAATAGCGTTACGGGCAGCAGACAAGACAGTGAAGTCTGATAAGGTCTTTCCTTTTTTGATGTAGTGGTCTAGCTTGGCAGCATCACCACCTGTCAGACCGCTACGAGATTTATTCTCATTGAGTCCGAGTTCAACAGAAGCTTTCATGACTTCAAGATTGCGCTCCATGAGGAGAAGAACTTCTTCACGCTCACGACCAGTTAGTTCAAACTCAGTCCTAATCATGAGTTCGGCAACATTTCCTTGGAAATCAAGTTCAGCCTGTTCAACTAATTCTTTGATAGAGTAAAACATATTTTCTCCTATTGAAAGAAATTGACATTGTGCAAATGAGGAATTTTCCGAATTTCTTCGATAGATTCTTCACAGTTGCGACTATCAACTTCAATAATCATGATGGCTTTTTCTCCAGCTTTTTCTCGAGTTACATTCATTTGAGCGATGTTGATACCAAAGCGAGAAAGAGCTTCAGTCACATGAGCAATCATACCAGGAACATCTTGATGAACGATGATGATGGTAGGGGTGTTCATGTTGAGAGATACGGCAAAACCATTTAATTCTGTCACCTGGATATTTCCACCGCCGATTGAAATTCCTGTTACGCTGATAGTCTTACGATCGTTCTTAACAGTGATTTTCGTAGTATTTGGGTGGGGAGCATTACTGTCCTTTTGGATGGTCCACACGATTTTAATGCCACGCTTGTGGGCAATTTCTAAACTATTTGGAATTTCAGGATCATCCGTATCCATTCCCAAAATACCAGCGACAAGAGCAAGGTCTGTTCCGTGTCCACGATAGGTTTTTGCAAAAGAGTTAAAAAGCTGAAATTCGACCTCGGTTGGAGTATCATCAAAGATAGATGAAACAATTTTACCGATACGGACAGCTCCTGCCGTGTGACTACTAGATGGCCCAATCATCACAGGCCCGATAATATCAAAGACAGATTGAAAACGAAGTGATTGCATCTGTTTCCCCTTACAAAGATTCTTACTTCTATTATAACAAAGATTAGATGTAAGTGCTTAATTACTTTCTGAAATATATAAAAAGATTAAAAAGCTTTTATAACAAGGGTTTTGTAACAAAAAGTGGCTTTTTTAAGTAAATAAATCACAGTTTTGTAACATTTCTACACAAATTCGTTAACAAATAGTAACATTAGAAAGGTATCATGGTAGTACAAGAAAAAAGGAGAACTTTTTTAAATGAAATTAAACATTAAGACTAAACTTGCAGGATTTGCAGTTGTACTTGCTTTCCTTGCACCATCACTTACTTTTGCACAAGAAACAAAAACTTATACAGTTAAACCTGGAGATACTCTTTCAGAAATTGCTGAGACTTACAACACAACAGTTGAAAAATTAGCTAAATTGAACAACATTAAAAATGTTGACCTTATCTTTGTTGACCAAGTATTGGTTATCGATGGGGCAGCTCCAGTTGCTGAAACTACAACAACAGAAGCTCCTGTAGCAGAAGTTGAAGAAACTCCAGCAGTTGCTGAAACTGTTGTAGAAGAAACTACATACGAAGAAACTTACGAAGCTCCAGCTCAAGCACCTGCAGCAACAGAAAGCTACTCAGCTCCAGCTGCAACTGTAAGCGGATCTGAAGCAGAAGCGAAAGAATGGATCGCTCAAAAAGAATCAGGAGGTAGCTACACAGCGACAAACGGACGTTACATCGGACGTTACCAATTGACAGATTCTTACTTGAATGGCGACTACTCAGCTGAAAACCAAGAACGTGTAGCAGACGCTTATGTTGCTGGACGTTACGGTTCATGGACAGCTGCTAAGAACTTCTGGCTTAACAACGGTTGGTATTAAGAAGATATAGAAAAGGAAGTCTCAATGACTTTCTTTTTTGTTTACAAAGATATCAACTTCTCGCTCTAGTTCTGTTAGTAAGTGTTCATTTTCTACTAGCTTAGCTAAGGAGAGTCCATTTTGTATCAACTGAGCATCATTAGTACAAATGACTATACGAATATAGGAAAACGCAAGTGTGTCATACCGTTTGCTTATTTTTGCTTCCTCCAAGAGAGTGTAGCAAAGCTGTTTGTAAACTAACTTATCACCATTGTAAAGATAAAGAGTTGAGAGATTCAGCAGCAACATCATATTTTGTCATTTTCATTATATCTAAGCATGTCTACTAGTCCAATAATTGGACTAGTGATTGGACATACTGAAATAAATCCAATAAATTCTATTATTATAGCTCTTAGTACGATATGGGCATTAATTTTGATATTATCAAGGGTGTATAGAAAATATTTTTATAGAGACGAAGATGACTAAAGTTTTTATCAATAATTGGCTCCATAATATCTATAGGGAATTTACCTACTACAAATATCATAGAGCCCTAAAAAAGAGCCGTTTAAGGCTCTTTTTGTGTGTTTACATTTGATGAGAGATCATTATAAACATTGGTGTTGAGGGCTTACAAGTTTATGGGATTTCGACATCTAGATTATTAGTTAGACGAACTGGTTGTATCGCTATTAGACTCTGATTGAGAACCTGAAGAATCAGCAGTTTGACCTCCTGTATTAGCGCTATTATCTCCTCCACTACTAGTACTACCAGATGAAGACTGCTCAGCTGCAGGTGCTTGGGAATTAGATATGCTTCCATTTGTTTCTGGATAGCTTTGAATATAGCTACTATCTTCTGAACGGTTGGCTTCTATTCCGGCATCTCTAGTAGTCGTTTCTGTTTGGGTAGTTTTTTCTTCTTCTTTTTTGGTCAAGACTTCAACTTGTTTTTGGAATTTAGAGATTAGTTCTTGAATTGGTTTTATCTTTTCTTCAAGAGCAACTTGGTCGCTGGCAGAATTAATGTTTTTAATGATGTCTATTATTTTTTGCAAGGAAGTGATGGCTGTCTCAAGTGTTTGTTTATCTTGAAACTGGCTATCAGAATCCTTTATATCTAATTTCAAAGCTTTTTCACTATAATGATTTGTGACTTTATCGGCAGTAGAAGCGAGAAAGTCTGCTAATGTCTTTTTGCCTTCATCAGTAGTTGGTTTTAATTCTTGAATTTTTTTCCAATCTTCTATAATAGTTTCAGAATCAATATTGAAGTCTTTAATGGCGTTTTTTACTTGTTCGACATCTTGTTGATTTTTTTGTTGTTTGATGAGAGCAACGTTCCCTCTCTCTGCTTGGATTTTTTCTTGATGGAGGACTAAGCCTGTCAAAAGTCCAATACCTGCAATAAGTGTAATAATAAAAATAGTATTTTTTGATTTTAGAATATCTTTGTAGTTGTTCACATTAGTTCTACGCACATGGATGATGGTGTATATATGGAATCATGTGCGCATTCCTCCTTATTAAAGTATATCATTTTTAGTTGATTTTAAAAATAAGTTTTTAAAGAGAATAGAGATTTAGGAATGGATTGATTTTTTTGTATCCTATCTTCATGTATTTATAAAAGAGGTGGCTAGGTTTGTCAGCATCTTCCTTGTCTTCTCTAACCAAGCATGTTATAATGAAAACTGCTCAAACGACCTTCAATCGTGATAGCAAACACGACCTTCAATCGTGAATAAACGAATAGATGGGAGAACTACCATGAGTGATAACTCTAAAACACGTGTTGTCGTGGGGATGAGTGGTGGTGTTGATTCGTCGGTGACGGCTCTCTTACTCAAAGAACAGGGCTACGATGTGATCGGTATCTTCATGAAGAACTGGGACGACACAGATGAAAACGGCGTCTGTACGGCGACCGAAGATTACAAGGATGTGGCTGCAGTGGCAGACCAACTTGGCATTCCTTACTACTCTGTCAATTTTGAAAAAGAGTACTGGGACCGCGTTTTTGAGTATTTCCTAGCGGAATACCGTGCAGGACGCACGCCCAATCCAGACGTTATGTGCAACAAGGAAATCAAGTTTAAGGCCTTTTTGGACTATGCCATGACCTTGGGAGCAGACTATGTGGCAACTGGGCACTATGCCCGAGTGGCGCGTGATGAGGATGGCATCGTTCACATGCTTCGTGGCGTGGACAATGGCAAGGATCAGACCTATTTCCTCAGTCAACTTTCGCAAGAACAACTCCAAAAGACTATGTTCCCACTGGGACATTTGGAAAAGCCTGAAGTTCGCAAACTAGCAGAAGAAGCGGGACTTGCGACTGCTAAGAAGAAAGATTCAACAGGTATTTGCTTTATCGGAGAAAAGAACTTTAAAGAATTTCTCAGCAACTACTTACCAGCTCAGCCTGGTCGAATGATGACTGTGGATGGTCGCGATATGGGTGAGCATGCTGGTCTGATGTACTATACGATCGGTCAGCGTGGCGGACTCGGTATCGGTGGGCAACACGGCGGTGACAATGCCCCTTGGTTTGTTGTCGGAAAAGATTTGAGCCAGAATATTCTCTATGTAGGCCAAGGATTCTACCATGACTCGCTTATGTCAACTAGCTTAGAAGCTAGTCAGGTTCACTTTACTCGTGATATGCCAGAGGAATTTACGCTCGAATGCACGGCTAAATTCCGCTACCGTCAGCCTGACTCTAAAGTGACTGTTCATGTCAAAGGAGACAAGGCAGAGGTCATTTTCGCTGAACCGCAACGCGCCATTACACCAGGACAGGCAGTTGTCTTCTACGACGGTGAAGAGTGTCTCGGTGGTGGTTTGATTGACAATGCCTACCGCGATGGTAAGGTTTGTCAGTACATATAGATTGACAAATGTTCTCAATTTGCTACAATAATAACAGCAATAGAAATGATGGTCAAAGCTCATGGATGTTGCAGGCTTTTTGTCCTGCACTTCTTTCGAGTTTTGACTGTTTTTGTGTCGTTTAAGGGAAAGGACAAGAATGACTCAACAAGACTTTCGGACAAAAGTGGAGAATACAGTTTTTGGCGTTCGGGCGACAGCCTTGATTCTCCAAAATGGCAAGCTCCTAGTTACCAAAGATAAGGGCAAGTATTACACTATCGGCGGTGCGATTCAAGTCAATGAAAGCACGGAAGACGCGGTAGTCCGTGAAGTGAAGGAAGAACTGGGTGTCAAAGCTCAAGCTGGGCAGCTAGCTTTTGTGGTTGAAAATCGTTTTGAACAGGACGGTGTTTCCTATCACAACATCGAGTTTCATTATCTGATTGATTTACTTGAGGATGCACCGTTGACCATGCAGGAAGATGAAAAAACGCAGCCTTGTGAGTGGATTGATTTGGATAAACTCCAGAATATCCAGCTAGTTCCAGCCTTCTTAAAAACAGCTCTACCAGATTGGGACGAGCAACTAAGACACATTCATCTTGAAGAATAGGAGAGAAAATGACTTATAATTTTACGGAAGAATACGATATTATTGTAATCGGTGCGGGACATGCGGGGGTCGAAGCTTCCCTAGCAGCGAGCCGTATGGGTTGCAAGGTCTTGCTTGCGACTATCAACATTGAAATGCTGGCTTTTATGCCTTGTAACCCTTCTATCGGTGGTTCTGCCAAGGGGATTGTCGTGCGTGAGGTAGATGCCCTTGGTGGCGAAATGGCTAAGACCATTGACAAGAGTTATATCCAGATGAAGATGCTCAACACTGGGAAGGGACCAGCTGTCCGTGCCCTTCGTGCGCAGGCTGATAAGGAACTTTACTCTAAGGAAATGCGCAAGACAGTTGAAAATCAAGAAAACCTCACCCTTCGTCAAACCATGATTGATGAGATTTTGGTGGAAGATGGCAAGGTTGTCGGTGTTCGTACAGCTACCCATCAAGAGTATGCTGCCAAGGCTGTTATCGTGACCACAGGGACAGCCCTCCGTGGGGAAATCATCATCGGAGATCTCAAGTATTCATCAGGTCCAAACCACAGTCTGGCTTCTATTAACCTAGCTGATAATCTAAAGGAACTTGGACTTGAAATCGGTCGTTTCAAGACAGGAACGCCTCCCCGTGTCAAGGCTTCTTCTATCAACTATGATGTGACAGAGATTCAGCCAGGAGATGAAACGCCAAATCACTTCTCATACACCTCACGTGATGAAGATTATGTCAAAGACCAAGTACCGTGCTGGTTGACCTATACCAATGGTACCAGTCATGAAATTATCCAGAATAACCTCCACCGCGCGCCTATGTTTACAGGTGTGGTCAAGGGAGTGGGACCTCGCTACTGCCCATCGATTGAGGACAAGATTGTGCGTTTTGCGGACAAGGAACGCCACCAGCTTTTCCTTGAGCCAGAAGGACGAAACACAGAAGAAGTTTATGTCCAAGGACTTTCAACCAGTCTTCCTGAGGATGTCCAACGTGACTTGGTTCATTCCATCAAAGGTTTGGAAAATGCAGAGATGATGCGAACTGGTTATGCTATCGAGTACGACATGGTCTTGCCTCATCAATTGCGTGCAACGCTTGAAACCAAGAAAATCTCAGGACTTTTCACTGCTGGTCAGACAAATGGAACGTCTGGATATGAAGAAGCTGCTGGTCAAGGGATTATCGCGGGTATCAATGCGGCTCTGAAAATCCAAGGCAAGCCTGAGTTGATTTTGAAACGAAGTGACGGTTATATCGGAGTGATGATTGATGACTTGGTAACTAAGGGGACCATTGAACCTTACCGTCTCTTGACAAGTCGTGCTGAATACCGCCTCATCCTCCGTCATGACAATGCCGATATGCGTTTGACTGAGATGGGGCGCGAGATTGGGCTTGTTGATGATGAACGTTGGGCTCGTTTTGAAATCAAGAAAAATCAATTTGAAAATGAAATGAAGCGTTTAGACAGCATCAAACTCAAGCCAGTCAAGGAAACAAATGCTAAGGTTGAGGAGATGGGGTTCAAGCCATTGACAGATGCGGTGACAGCCAAGGAATTCCTTCGTCGCCCAGAAGTCTCTTACCAAGATGTGGTGGCTTTCATCGGACCTGCTGCTGAAGAGTTAGATGACAAGATTATCGAATTGATTGAAACAGAAATCAAGTACGAAGGCTATATCTCAAAAGCCATGGATCAGGTTGCCAAGATGAAACGCATGGAAGAAAAACGGATTCCAGCGAATATTGACTGGGATGATATTGACTCTATCGCGACTGAAGCTCGCCAGAAGTTCAAGCTCATCAATCCAGAAACCATCGGCCAAGCTAGCCGTATTTCAGGTGTAAACCCAGCAGATATTTCAATTCTTATGGTGTATTTAGAAGGTAAAAATCGAAGCATTTCTAAAAACTTAGAAAAGAAAGCTGACTAAAAATAAAAAGCTGAATTCTCTTTTGAGAATTCAGTTTTTTAAATTTTTCTTCATTTTTCGAATTAAGAGAAAAGGAGAAATGACTATGCTTACAGTAGAAGAAAAAAATTTTTTAGACCGCTATAAAAGAGTTTCATATCATCGTTTTTATGAGATTGAACGCTTTGTTACCTTGTCTGAAAAGTTGAGCGAACGTCCGCCAAAGGCTGACAAGAACTAGACTTTTTGATATACTAGAACAAATTAAAATATAGGAGAGAGCGAATGAACGTATATGGCAGATTAGAAGACGAACCAACTCCAACTTGGATGGGAAGTCAGGATGCTCCAGTAGAAAATGAGGAGCAACTCGAGGTTGAAACTCGTCAGCCTGCCTGCTTACCATTTTTGAATATCCTCTTTTTGAGTACTATAGTGGTGCTTGTGTCCGTAATTTTACCCTTCTTCTTAGGGTTAATAAGTCCTGAGCAGTCCCAGGATTTTTATATTGGATGGGCTATGCATCAGAGCGGCGACGTCTACACAGATTATTTTGGAACGAGTGGTATCCTCTATTACTTTTTACAGTATGTAACCCAGGGAAGTATTTTGTTTGCCGTCTTTAATTGGTTAGCTTTAGTAGGTGCCGGATTCTTTCTTTTTCCTTCAGCTTACAATCTGACGGAACAAAATAAACAATCACAACAAGTATTGACAGTCTTTTATATCCTAGCTAGTGCTCTTAGCTTTGGTGGTGGCTATGCAACTATTCTTGCTCTCCCATTCTTGTTTTATGCTCTAAGTTTAGTGACGGCTTATTTGGCAGAACCAAACCAAGATAGGGGTTTCTTACGTATTGGAGCTAGCTTGGCTCTAGCATTTTTCTTTGCACCTTTGGTTACAACCTTGTATGCATTCGTCTTGTTTCTTGCAGTAACAGCTTTTAATGTCGGTCGCAATAAATTGACTCATGGGGTCTATCAATTTTTTGCTGCGGGCCTTGGTTTTTCAATTTTCTTTTATCCAATTGGCTACTACACGGTTTATAAAGGTAGTTTTGGAAATGCGATTAGTCAAATACTCTACCCAGTAGATAGTTTGAACTTTACGTCTAACCCGGGATTGCTAGACAACATCCTTTTCTATGGATTGTTAGCCATTGCTCTTGGAGCGTTGACGATGGCATTTACAGGCCTCTTCCAATCTAAACCATTGAAACAGTCTGTCTTATCAATCTTTGCTGCAATTGCTGTCATTTTGGTATTGGTTTTAGAAATTTTTTCTACAGACCAAATCCACGGCAGTCGTATGGTGGAGTTACTTCCTTTCTTGTCTCTTCTTTTACTGGCTGGGATTCGTACAGAGAAACCAGAAGGAGCCAATCGTCGTAGACGATCTAGAGAAGAAACTTCGGTATGGGGAGCTTTTCTAAAAGGGAATGCCTATCTGCCAATTTTAGCTCTTACTTATCTATTTTTAGCACCTGTACTATCACGATATTTGCTTCATGCGGAACAATTTCAAGAACGAACTAGTATTGAAGCTAAGGTCAAAGGGGAAACGCAAGCTACAGATCGTATCTATGTTTGGGATGATCAGACAAGTAGTTATAAGGCTAGCGAACGCTTGGCTGCTAGTCAGTTATTATCACCGAGATTGCATACAGGACTTGATGCAAATCGTACCAAGCTTGTAAATGATCTACGAGATAATCAACCAAAGATGATTGTAGTGAATACAAAAACAACCCTATGGACAGAAGTTGAGCAACTTTTAGCTGAAAATTATCAAGCGGTTCAAAGTGAATTCAAAGACTTTAAACTCTACAAATTAAAATAAAAACTATCAATATCTTGTGTAATTTTAAAAAATTTTTATTTTTTAACACAAGATATTGATTTTTATTTTTTTAGTGATATAATACTTTTTAGAATCAATATTATATTTAAGAAAAGGGTATGGATATGATTGTATTGGAAGAGAAGGCTGTCCCTGATCCGACTTTATTCGTTGAAAAGCGTGACGGCAGACGTGTAATTTTTGATGTAGACAAGATTGACAAAGCGCTTCATAAGGCTGCTGAAAAGGTGATGGATGTAACCCCTTTGGTTGAAAAGCGACTTAGTACCCTAGTTGAACGTATCGTTGAAGAGATTCATAGCCGTTTCCCGCAAGGTGTAAAAATCTACGAAATCCAAAATATCGTAGAACACGAGTTGTTGGAAGCTAAAGAATACGCTTTGGCCGAGGAGTATATTACTTATCGGACCCAGCGTGATTTTGAGCGCTCAAAAGCAACAGATATTAACTTCAGCATCCATAAACTGCTCAATAAAGATCAGGCGGTTGTCAATGAAAATGCCAATAAGGATAGTGATGTTTTTAATACCCAGCGTGATTTGACGGCAGGAATTGTTGGAAAATCAATCGGACTTCAAATGCTTCCTAAACATGTGGCAAATGCCCATCAAAAAGGGGATATCCACTATCACGATTTGGACTATAGCCCCTACACCCCTATGACTAACTGCTGTTTGATTGATTTCAAGGGCATGTTGGAAAATGGTTTTAAGATTGGGAATGCTGAGGTAGAGAGTCCCAAGTCTATCCAAACTGCGACAGCACAGATTTCCCAAATCATCGCCAACGTTGCATCAAGTCAGTATGGAGGCTGTTCAGCAGACCGGATTGATGAAGTCTTGGCTCCATATGCAGAGAAAAATTACCAAAAGCACCTCAAAGATGCAGAGGAATGGGTTCTGCCTGATAAGCGTGAGGAGTACGCCTGGAAGAAAACGCAAAAGGACATCTACGATGCCATGCAATCTCTAGAGTACGAGATTAACACCCTCTTTACCTCAAATGGTCAAACCCCTTTTACCTCTCTTGGTTTCGGTCTAGGAACCAATCGTTTTGAACGTGAAATTCAAAAGGCGATTTTAAACATTCGAATCAAGGGGCTTGGTTCAGAACACCGTACAGCTATCTTCCCAAAACTCATCTTCACCCTAAAAAGAGGACTTAACTTAGAAGAGGGATCGCCTAACTACGATATCAAGCAGTTGGCTCTTGAGTGTGCAACTAAGCGCATGTACCCGGATGTCTTGTCTTATGATAAGATTGTCGAGTTGACTGGTTCTTTCAAAGTTCCGATGGGATGCCGTTCATTCCTTCAAGGATGGAAGGATGAAAATGGAGTAGAAGTCAATTCGGGCCGTATGAATCTAGGGGTGGTGACGGTCAATCTTCCTCGTATTGCCCTCGAATCAGAAGGCGACCTGAACAAGTTCTGGGAAATCTTCAACGAGCGCATGAACATCGCGGAAGATGCCTTGGTTTATCGTGTGGAAAGAACCAAGGAAGCCACTCCAGCTAATGCACCAATTCTTTATCAATATGGAGCCTTCGGACGTCGTCTTGGAAAAGAAGAAAGTGTTGATCAACTCTTTAAGAATCGTCGTGCAACTATTTCTCTGGGCTATATTGGCTTGTACGAGGTAGCGACCGTCTTCTTTGGTAATGATTGGGAAACTAATCCAGAAGCCAAGGAATTTACACTGGATATTATTCGTGATATGAAGCGCCGAGTAGAAGAGTGGTCTGACCAATACGGTTATCACTTCTCTATCTATTCAACACCATCTGAAAGTTTAACGGACCGATTCTGTCGTTTGGATACAGAGAAATTCGGCTCTATTCCAGACATTACTGATAAAGAATACTACACAAATTCCTTTCATTATGATGTCCGCAAAAATCCAACACCTTTTGAAAAATTGGACTTTGAGAAAGTCTACCCAGAAGCAGGTGCATCAGGTGGCTTTATCCACTACTGCGAGTACCCAGTTCTCCAACAAAATCCAAAGGCTTTGGAAGCTGTTTGGGACTATGCTTATGATCGTGTAGGTTATCTCGGAACTAATACTCCGATTGACCGCTGTTACAAGTGTGATTTTGAAGGAGATTTTGAACCTACTGAGAGAGGATTTGCTTGTCCTAACTGTGGAAATAATGATCCTAAAACAGTAGACGTGGTTAAACGAACCTGTGGCTATCTTGGGAACCCACAAGCGCGTCCGATGGTTAATGGACGCCACAAGGAAATTGCTGCGCGTGTCAAACACATGAACGGTTCTACTATCAAAACAGCAGGACATGAAGTAAGAAATTAGAGAGAGAGATAGCATGGGAAAATATCAATTAGATGATAAAGGCAAGGCCTTGGTCCAACGATTCCACGAGAAACATTCGAAAGGTGGAAGCAGCAAAAAAGACCGAGTGGCTAGCCTTAGAGAACAGTTTTTAAACAAAAACAAGAAAAAGTGAGAGTTGCCTCTCGCTTTTCTTATAGCAGGGAGGGGAATATGGAATTACGCAGACCGACATTGGCAGATAAAGAAGCTGTATTAAACATGATGGCAGAGTTTGAAAAGAGCCAATCAGCCCACGATGGCGGATTTTGGGATGCTGAGAACTTTGATTATGAGAATTGGCTAGAAACTAACCTTAATAAAGAAATGGGAATAAAATTGCCTAAAAATCGTGTTCCATCAATTCAGTTCGTATTGTTTGATAAATCAGATCATGCTTTAGGTTTTTTAAATTTACGGCTGAGACTAAATGAGGGATTGCTGAATCATGCTGGCCATATTGGCTACTCCATCCGTCCCTCTGAAAGGGGCAAAGGCTACGCCAAAGAATCCCTCCGACAAGGTCTACAAATTGCCAAGGAAAAGAATATCAAACGAGCGCTTGTGACATGTAGCACGGAAAATCAGGCCAGCAGAGCTGTTATCTTAGCCAATGGAGGCCAATTGGAGGATGTTCGAAATGGAACGGAGCGCTATTGGATAGACTTGGAGTAGAAAGTATGACATGGAATACACCAAAACCAGGCGAGTGGAAGAGTGAGGAGCTGAGCCAAGGTCGAATCATCGATTATAAGGCTTTTAACTTTGTGGATGGCGAGGGGGTGCGCAATTCGCTTTATGTAGCAGGATGTATGTTTCACTGTGAAGGTTGCTACAATGTAGCGACCTGGTCATTTAATGCCGGGATTCCTTATACACTAGAGTTGGAAGAACAGATTATGGCAGATCTTGCCCAGCCTTATGTTCAAGGTTTGACCCTACTCGGTGGAGAGCCATTCCTGAATACTGGAATTCTTTTGCCTCTCATTAAACGCATTCGGAAAGAGTTACCAGAAAAAGATATCTGGTCTTGGACGGGTTACACTTGGGAAGAGATGATGTTGGAGACACCTGATAAACGGGAGCTCTTGTCAATGATTGATATCTTGGTTGATGGACGGTATGATAAAAGCAAGCGTAATCTCATGCTTCAATTCCGTGGCTCTTCCAATCAACGAATTATCGATGTACAAAAATCCCTCAAAAGTGGGCAAGTGGTGATCTGGGACAAGCTTAACGATGGAAAAGAAAGCTATGAACAGGTGAAGAGAGAATGAAGAAAAAAGACTTAATAGAGCAACTGGTCTCAGAAATAGACTCAGGAAGAATTAGGACGCTAGGGATCTACGGTCATGGGGCTTCAGGTAAATCAACCTTCGCTCAGGAATTATATCAAGCCATAGATTCTACTACAGTAAATTTGCTAGAAACAGATCCCTACATAACCTCAGAACGTCACCTGGTAGTACCAAAGCAAGCACCTGATCAAAAGGTGACAGCTTGTCTGCCAGTGGCGCATGAACTGGCAAGTTTGCAGAGAGATATTCTAGCCTTGCAAGCGGGTATGGATGTCTTAACAATCGAAGAACCTTGGAAGGCTAGTGAGGTCTTATCGGGAGCAAAACCAATTCTGATAGTCGAAGGGATGTCTGTGGGTTTTCTTCCAAAGGAACTCTTTGACAAAACCATTTGTTTCTACACGGATGAAGAGACAGAATTAAAGAGGCGTCTAGCTCGAGATACGGCTGTGAGAAATGGCGATGCATCCTTTATATTGGCTAGTCAGCAAATGAGACGAGAACAGTATCTGCAATATTATAAAGAAACCGAGTCAAAAACAGATATCTTGATAAATCAATCGAATGATATATTTCAGATCGAAACGAATATTATGAATACTATATAGAAGAAAAAATAAAAATTTGCTCTTCATTTATGCTTTTTTGAGATAAGGGGCAATAAGAAAACAGTTTCATCTAAAAAATTTAAAAAATCCTGTCAAATCCCTTGCAATCGCAGGGGCTTTGTGTTATTCTATTATGGTGCTGTAAATTACAGCCTTAGCTTTGATGCAAGAGGTTGCGACACGCTCGGTTGCATTGCCACGCAACGCGCGTCGGTTTTCTTGTGGAGCTAGCCTATTATCTTAAATAGACGAAAAGGAGAAAAAGATGGCAAACAAAAAAATCCGTATCCGTTTGAAAGCTTACGAACACCGTACGCTTGACACAGCGGCTGCAAAAATCGTAGAATCAGCTACTCGTACAGGTGCACAAGTTGCGGGTCCAATCCCACTTCCAACTGAGCGTAGCCTCTACACAATCATTCGTGCGACTCACAAATATAAAGATTCTCGCGAACAATTCGAAATGCGTACACACAAACGTTTGATCGATATCATCAACCCAACTCAAAAAACAGTTGACGCTTTGATGAAATTGGATCTTCCAAGTGGTGTAAACGTAGAAATCAAACTTTAATTTAAAGCTTGATACCTTGAGCATAAAAAACGCTCGTTAAAAACTTTTTGAATAAAAAATATAGAAAAGGAACTATTTTCTCATGACAAAAGGAATCTTAGGGAAAAAAGTGGGAATGACTCAAATCTTCACTGAAGCTGGCGAATTGATCCCTGTAACAGTTATCGAAGCAACTCCAAACGTTGTTCTTCAAGTTAAAACTGTTGAAACAGATGGTTACAACGCTATCCAAGTTGGTTTCGATGACAAACGCGAAGTATTGAGCAACAAACCTGCTAAAGGACATGTAGCAAAAGCTAACACGGCTCCTAAGCGCTTCATTCGTGAATTCAAAAACGTTGAAGGCTTGGAAGTTGGTGCTGAAATCACAGTTGAAACTTTCGCAGCTGGAGACATTGTTGATGTAACTGGTACATCTAAAGGTAAAGGTTTCCAAGGTGTTATCAAACGCCACGGGCAATCACGTGGACCTATGGCTCACGGTTCTCGTTACCACCGTCGTCCAGGTTCTATGGGACCTGTTGCACCTAACCGCGTATTCAAAGGTAAAAACCTTGCAGGACGTATGGGTGGCGACCGAGTAACAATTCAAAACCTTGAAGTTGTACAAGTTGTTCCAGAAAAGAACGTTATCCTTATCAAAGGTAACGTACCAGGTGCTAAGAAATCTCTTATCACTATCAAGTCAGCAGTTAAAGCTGGTAAATAATAAGGAAAGGGGAACACAGTCAAAATGGCAAATGTAACATTATTCGACCAAACTGGTAAACAAGCGGGCGAAGTTGTTCTTAACGATGCAATCTTTGGTATCGAACCAAACCAATCTGTTGTGTTTGATGTGATCATCAGCCAACGCGCTAGCCTTCGTCAAGGAACTCACGCAGTTAAAAACCGCTCAGCTGTTTCAGGTGGCGGACGCAAACCATGGCGTCAAAAAGGAACTGGACGTGCTCGTCAAGGTTCTATCCGCTCTCCACAATGGCGTGGTGGTGGAATCGTCTTCGGACCAACTCCACGTAGCTATGCGTACAAACTTCCTCAAAAAGTTCGTCGCCTTGCACTTAAATCTGTTTACTCAGAAAAAGTTGCTGAAAACAAATTTGTAGCCGTTGATTCTCTTGAATTTACAGCTCCAAAAACTGCTGAATTTGCAAAAGTTCTTGCAGCTTTGAGCATCGATTCTAAAGTCCTTGTTATTCTTGAAGAAGGAAACGAATTCGCAGCTCTTTCAGCTCGTAACCTTCCAAACGTGAAAGTTGCGACTGCTACAACTGCAAGTGTTCTTGACATCGCAAATAGTGACAAACTTCTTGTTACTCAAGCAGCTATCTCTAAAATCGAGGAGGTTCTTGCATAATGAATTTGTATGATGTTATCAAAAAACCTGTTATCACTGAAAGCTCAATGGCTCAACTTGAAGCAGGAAAATATGTATTTGAAGTTGACACTCGTGCACACAAACTTTTGATCAAGCAAGCTGTTGAAGCTGCTTTTGAAGGTGTTAAAGTTGCAAATGTTAACACAATCAACGTAAAACCTAAAGCTAAACGTGTTGGACGTTACACTGGTTTTACTAACAAAACTAAAAAAGCTATCATCACTCTTACAGCTGATTCAAAAGCAATCGAGTTGTTTGCTGCTGAAGCTGAATAATCTAAGGAGGAAATATCGTGGGAATTCGTGTTTATAAACCAACAACAAACGGTCGCCGTAATATGACTTCTTTGGATTTCGCTGAAATCACAACAAGCACACCAGAAAAAACTTTGCTTGTTGCTTTGAAGAACAAGGCTGGTCGTAACAACAACGGTCGTATCACTGTTCGTCACCAAGGTGGTGGACACAAACGTTTCTACCGTTTGGTTGACTTCAAACGTAACAAAGACAACGTTGAAGCAGTTGTTAAAACTATCGAGTACGATCCAAACCGTTCTGCAAACATCGCTCTTGTACACTACACTGACGGTGTGAAAGCTTACATCATCGCTCCAAAAGGTCTTGAAGTTGGTCAACGTATCGTTTCAGGTCCTGAAGCAGATATCAAAGTCGGAAACGCACTTCCGCTTGCTAACATCCCAGTTGGTACTTTGATCCACAACATCGAATTGAAACCAGGTCGTGGTGGAGAATTAGTACGTGCTGCTGGAGCTTCTGCTCAAGTTTTGGGTCAAGAAGGTAAATACGTTCTTGTTCGTCTTCAATCAGGTGAAGTTCGTATGATTCTTGGAACTTGTCGTGCAACAGTTGGTGTTGTCGGAAACGAACAACATGGACTTGTAAACCTTGGTAAAGCAGGACGTAGCCGTTGGAAAGGTATCCGCCCAACAGTTCGTGGTTCTGTAATGAACCCTAACGATCACCCACACGGTGGTGGTGAAGGTAAAGCACCAGTTGGTCGTAAAGCACCATCAACTCCATGGGGCAAACCAGCTCTTGGTCTTAAAACTCGTAACAAGAAAGCGAAATCTGACAAACTTATCGTTCGTCGTCGCAACGAGAAATAATTTAATACTAGTCGCTTAAGCGCTAGATAATCCGCCAGCTCGGTAGCGCTCGTTGAGAGCGCAAGCCGCTGTGGTACTATATTTAAAGGAGAAAATATAAAAATGGGACGCAGTCTTAAAAAAGGACCTTTCGTCGATGAGCATTTGATGAAAAAAGTTGAAGCTCAAGCTAACGACGAAAAGAAAAAAGTTATCAAAACTTGGTCACGTCGTTCAACGATCTTCCCAAGTTTCATTGGTTACACAATTGCAGTTTATGATGGACGTAAACACGTACCTGTTTACATCCAAGAAGACATGGTAGGTCACAAGCTTGGTGAATTTGCACCAACTCGTACTTACAAAGGTCACGCCGCAGACGACAAGAAGACACGTAGAAAATAAGGAGAACATAAATGGCAGAAATTACTTCAGCTAAAGCAATGGCTCGCACAGTACGTGTTTCACCTCGTAAATCACGTCTTGTTCTTGACAACATCCGTGGTAAAAGCGTAGCCGATGCAATCGCAATTTTGACATTCACTCCAAACAAAGCTGCTGAAATCATCTTGAAAGTTTTGAACTCAGCTGTAGCTAACGCTGAAAACAACTTTGGTTTGGATAAAGCTAACTTGGTAGTATCTGAAGCATTCGCAAACGAAGGACCAACTATGAAACGTTTCCGTCCACGTGCGAAAGGTTCAGCTTCACCAATCAACAAACGTACAGCTCACATCACTGTAGCTGTTGCAGAAAAATAAGGAGGTAAAATCGTGGGTCAAAAAGTACATCCAATTGGTATGCGTGTCGGCATCATCCGTGATTGGGATGCCAAATGGTATGCTGAAAAAGAATACGCGGATTACCTTCATGAAGATCTTGCAATCCGTAAATTCGTTCAAAAAGAACTTGCTGACGCAGCAGTTTCAACTATTGAAATCGAACGCGCAGTAAACAAAGTTAACGTTTCACTTCACACTGCTAAACCAGGTATGGTTATCGGTAAAGGTGGTGCTAACGTTGATGCACTCCGTGCAAAACTTAACAAATTGACTGGAAAACAAGTACACATCAACATCATCGAAATCAAACAACCTGATTTGGATGCTCACCTTGTTGGTGAAGGAATTGCTCGTCAATTGGAGCAACGTGTTGCTTTCCGTCGTGCACAAAAACAAGCAATCCAACGTGCTATGCGTGCTGGAGCTAAAGGAATTAAAACTCAAGTATCAGGTCGTTTGAACGGTGCAGATATCGCCCGTGCAGAAGGATACTCTGAAGGTACAGTTCCACTTCACACACTTCGCGCAGATATCGATTACGCTTGGGAAGAAGCAGATACTACATACGGTAAACTTGGTGTTAAAGTATGGATCTACCGTGGTGAAGTTCTTCCAGCTCGTAAAAACACTAAAGGAGGTAAATAACCAATGTTAGTACCTAAACGTGTTAAACACCGTCGTGAATTCCGTGGTAAAATGCGCGGTGAAGCTAAAGGTGGAAAAGAAGTAGCATTCGGTGAATACGGTCTTCAAGCTACAACTAGCCACTGGATTACTAACCGCCAAATCGAAGCTGCTCGTATCGCCATGACTCGTTACATGAAACGTGGTGGTAAAGTTTGGATTAAAATCTTCCCACACAAATCATACACAGCTAAAGCTATCGGGGTTCGTATGGGATCTGGTAAAGGGGCACCTGAAGGTTGGGTAGCACCAGTTAAACGTGGTAAAGTAATGTTTGAAGTTGCTGGTGTATCTGAAGAAGTTGCTCGCGAAGCGCTTCGTCTTGCAAGCCACAAATTGCCAGTTAAATGTAAATTCGTAAAACGTGAAGCAGAATAAGGAGAAGGCATGAAACTTAATGAAGTAAAAGAATTTGTTAAAGAACTTCGTGGTCTTTCTCAAGAAGAACTCGCGAAGCGCGAAAACGAATTGAAAAAAGAATTGTTCGAACTTCGTTTCCAAGCTGCTACTGGTCAATTAGAACAAACAGCTCGCTTGAAAGAAGTTAAAAAACAAATCGCTCGTATCAAAACAGTTCAATCTGAAGCGAAATAATAGACTAGGGAAGGAGAAATTTCAATGGAACGCAATAATCGTAAAGTTCTTGTTGGACGTGTTGTATCTGACAAAATGGACAAGACAATCACAGTTGTAGTTGAAACAAAACGTAACCACCCAGTCTATGGTAAACGTATTAACTACTCTAAAAAATACAAAGCACATGATGAAAACAATGTTGCCAAAGAAGGCGATATCGTACGTATCATGGAAACTCGCCCGCTTTCAGCTACAAAACGTTTCCGTCTTGTAGAAGTCGTTGAAGAAGCGGTTATCATCTAATCAAGCCTGAAAGGAGAAAACTGAAATGATTCAAACAGAAACTCGTTTGAAAGTCGCAGACAACAGCGGTGCACGCGAAATCTTGACTATCAAAGTTCTTGGTGGTTCTAAACGTAAATTTGCGAACATCGGTGATGTTATTGTGGCATCTGTAAAACAAGCTACTCCTGGTGGTGCGGTTAAAAAAGGTGACGTTGTTAAAGCAGTTATCGTTCGTACTAAATCAGGTGCTCGTCGTGCTGATGGTTCATACATCAAATTTGACGAAAACGCAGCAGTTATCATCCGTGACGACAAAACTCCTCGCGGAACACGTATCTTTGGCCCAGTTGCACGTGAATTGCGTGAAGGTGGCTTCATGAAGATCGTGTCACTTGCTCCAGAAGTACTTTAATCAATAAAAACAAACACAGTCCCCTGGCCTAGCCAGGGTGCCCATTGGGCGTAAGAATAAAAGGAGAAAAAAATGTTTGTAAAAAAAGGCGACAAAGTTCGCGTAATCGCTGGTAAAGATAAGGGAACAGAAGCTGTTGTCCTTACTGCCCTTCCAAAAGTAAACAAAGTTATCGTTGAAGGTGTTAACATCGTTAAGAAACACCAACGTCCAACTAACGAGCTTCCTCAAGGTGGTATAATCGAGAAAGAAGCAGCTATCCACGTATCAAACGTTCAAGTTTTGGACAAAAATGGTGTAGCTGGTCGTGTTGGTTACAAATTTGTAGACGGTAAAAAAGTTCGCTACAACAAAAAATCAGGCGAAGTGCTTGATTAATCACGAAGGAAAGGAGAAGTATAATGGCAAATCGTTTAAAAGAAAAATATCTTAATGAAGTAGTTCCTGCTTTGACAGAACAATTCAACTACTCATCAGTGATGGCTGTTCCTAAAGTGGATAAGATCGTTTTGAACATGGGTGTCGGTGAAGCAGTATCAAACGCTAAAAGTCTTGAAAAAGCTGCTGAAGAATTGGCACTTATCTCAGGTCAAAAACCACTTATCACTAAAGCTAAAAAATCTATCGCCGGCTTCCGTCTTCGTGAAGGTGTTGCGATCGGTGCAAAAGTTACCCTTCGTGGTGAACGTATGTATGAATTCTTGGATAAATTGGTTTCAGTATCACTTCCACGTGTACGTGACTTCCACGGTGTTCCAACAAAATCATTTGATGGACGCGGAAACTACACACTTGGTGTGAAAGAGCAATTGATCTTCCCAGAAATCAACTTTGATGACGTTGACAAAACTCGTGGTCTTGACATCGTTATCGTAACTACTGCTAACACTGACGAAGAGTCACGTGCATTGCTTACAGGCCTTGGAATGCCTTTTGCAAAATAATATAGGAGGTATAACTAATGGCTAAAAAATCTATGATTGCTAAGAACAAACGCCCAGCGAAGTTCTCTACTCAAGCATACACTCGCTGTGAACGTTGTGGACGTCCACACTCAGTTTACCGCAAGTTTAAACTTTGCCGTGTTTGCTTCCGTGAATTGGCATATAAAGGTCAAATTCCTGGTGTAACAAAAGCATCTTGGTAATTCTAGCTTTCAATCCCGTCGTGATTCGTCGTTATCTGCTTTTGCCTAACTCAAGTTATGCCTACAAGCAGATGCCTAGACTCACTTAGGAATTGAAACCTAGAAACATATTCTGAGCTCAGCTCAATCATTAACTAGCAAGTGCAACTTGCAAACTACTAGTAAGAGGAGAAAAATAAAATGGTTATGACTGACCCAATCGCAGACTTCCTAACTCGTATTCGTAACGCTAACCAAGCAAAACACGAAGTACTTGAAGTACCTGCATCAAACATCAAAAAAGGGATTGCTGAAATCCTTAAACGCGAAGGTTTTGTTAAGAACGTAGAAATCATCGAAGATGACAAACAAGGCATCATCCGTCTATTCCTAAAATACGGAGCAAACGGTGAACGAGTTATCACTAACTTGAAACGCGTTTCTAAACCAGGACTTCGTGTCTACAAAAAACGTGAAGATCTTCCAAAAGTTCTTAACGGACTTGGAATTGCTATCCTTTCAACTTCTGAAGGTTTGCTTACTGATAAAGAAGCTCGCCAAAAGAATGTTGGTGGGGAAGTTATCGCTTACGTTTGGTAAAATCAAGATACAAAGCTCGTAAAGAACAAAGCAAAATTAGGAAGTTGGAGCAGTTTGTTGACAAACAAGCCAACTTATCTATTTTGCACAGTTCTTAGAGCGTGTTCAGTTCAGCTCTTGAACTAAATAAGTATCTTAACCCCGTGAAAACTGGCCTTTATGGCCTGACAATTTAACAGGAGAATAAAACATGTCACGTATTGGTAATAAAGTTATCATGTTGCCTGCTGGTGTTGAACTCACTAACAATGACAACGTTGTAACTGTAAAAGGACCTAAAGGAGAACTTACTCGTGAGTTCTCAAAAGATATTGAAATCCGTGTGGAAGGTACTGAAGTAACTCTTCACCGTCCAAACGATTCAAAAGAAATGAAAACTATCCACGGAACTACTCGTGCACTTTTGAACAACATGGTTATTGGTGTTTCAGAAGGATTCAAGAAAGAACTTGAAATGCGTGGGGTTGGTTACCGTGCTCAACTTCAAGGAAACAAACTCGTTTTGGCTGTTGGTAAATCACATCCAGATGAAGTTGAAGCTCCAGCAGGAATTACTTTTGAACTTCCAAACCCAACGACTATCGTTATCAGCGGAATTTCAAAAGAAAAAGTTGGTCAAACAGCTGCTTACGTACGTAGCCTTCGTTCACCAGAACCATACAAAGGTAAAGGTATCCGTTACGTTGGCGAATATGTTCGTCTTAAAGAAGGTAAAACTGGTAAATAATGTTAAGTGGTTGAATGTCAACCACCAACTTCATTTCCAACTTTGTGCATAGCACACGATTTAAAATTAAAGAGGTGAAAACTGTGATTTCTAAACCAGATAAAAACAAACTCCGCCAAAAACGCCACCGTCGCGTCCGCGGAAAACTCTCTGGAACTGCTGATCGCCCACGTTTGAACGTATTCCGTTCTAATACAGGCATCTACGCTCAAGTGATTGATGACGTAGCGGGTGTAACGCTCGCAAGTGCTTCAACTCTTGACAAAGAAGTTTCAAAAGGAACTAAAACTGAACAAGCCGTTGCTGTCGGTAAACTCGTTGCAGAACGTGCAAGTGCTAAAGGTATTTCAGAAGTGGTGTTCGACCGCGGTGGATATCTATATCACGGACGTGTGAAAGCTTTGGCTGATGCAGCTCGTGAAAACGGATTGAAATTCTAATAGGAGGACACTAGAAAATGGCATTTAAAGACAATGCAGTAGAACTTGAAGAACGCGTAGTTGCTGTTAACCGTGTTACAAAAGTTGTAAAAGGTGGACGTCGTCTTCGTTTCGCAGCTCTTGTAGTTGTTGGTGACCGCAATGGTCGTGTAGGATTTGGTACTGGTAAAGCTCAAGAAGTTCCAGAAGCAATCCGCAAAGCAGTAGAAGATGCTAAGAAAAACTTGATCGAAGTTCCTATGGTTGGAACAACAATCCCACATGAAGTTCTTTCAGAATTCGGTGGAGCTAAAGTATTGTTGAAACCAGCTGTAGAAGGTTCTGGAGTTGCCGCAGGTGGTGCAGTTCGTGCCGTTGTGGAATTGGCAGGTGTGGCAGATATTACATCTAAATCACTTGGCTCTAACACTCCAATCAACATTGTTCGTGCAACTGTTGAAGGTTTGAAACAATTGAAACGCGCTGAAGAAGTTGCTGCCCTTCGTGGTATTTCAGTTTCTGATTTGGCATAAGAAAGGGGATAAAATGGCTCAAATTAAAATTACTTTGACTAAGTCTCCAATCGGACGCATTCCATCACAACGTAAAACTGTTGTAGCACTTGGACTTGGCAAATTGAACAGCTCTGTTATTAAAGAAGATAACGCTGCTATCCGTGGTATGATCACTGCAGTATCTCACTTGGTAACAGTTGAAGAAGTAAAATAATCTATTCAAAATAGAAACAAAGTTTTCAGGGGTATGAGAAGTTCTCATCCCCTAAAACTAGATATAGTCATCTTAGATGACTCAGTATAGGCGAGTTGATAGGAGAGACAACCTTTTCTCTCTTATCGGCGCTAGCATTTTACAAAAGAGGAGAAAATATATAATGAAACTTCATGAATTGAAACCTGCAGAAGGTTCTCGTAAAACTCGTAACCGTGTTGGTCGTGGTACTTCATCAGGTAACGGTAAAACATCTGGTCGTGGTCAAAAAGGTCAAAAAGCTCGTAGCGGTGGTGGAGTACGCCTTGGTTTTGAAGGTGGACAAACTCCATTGTTCCGTCGTCTTCCAAAACGTGGATTTACTAACATCAACGCTAAAGAGTATGCGATTGTTAACCTTGACCAATTGAACGCCTTTGATGATGGTGCTGAAGTAACTCCAGTGGTACTTGTAGAATCAGGAATTGTTAAAGCTGAAAAATCAGGTATCAAGATTCTTGGTAACGGTGAGTTGACTAAGAAGTTGACTGTTAAAGCTGCTAAATTCTCTAAATCAGCTGAAGAAGCTATCACTGCTAAAGGTGGTTCAGTTGAAGTCATCTAAGTGAGGTGACCTATGTTTTTTAAATTATTGAGAGAAGCACTCAAAGTTAAACAGGTTCGATCAAAGATTTTATTCACAATTTTTATCGTGTTTGTTTTTCGTATTGGTACTAGTATCACTGTACCGTGGGTAAATGCAAATAGCTTGAACGCTTTGAGTGGTCTATCCTTCTTGAATATGTTGAGCTTGGTGTCAGGGAATGCCATGAAAAACTTTTCAGTTTTTGCTCTTGGAGTCAGCCCCTACATTACAGCCTCAATCGTCGTCCAACTCTTGCAAATGGATTTGTTACCGAAGTTTGTGGAGTGGGGCAAACAAGGGGAAGTTGGTCGTAGAAAGTTAAACCAAGCGACTCGATACATTGCACTAGTGCTTGCATTTGTTCAATCAGTTGGGATTACTGCTGGTTTTAATGCTCTGTCTGGAGCTAAACTTTTGACTGTTCCACTTACACCACAGGTCTTTCTTGTGATTGGAGGAATCTTAACAGCAGGAAGCATGATTGTAACCTGGTTGGGAGAGCAAATCACAGATAAGGGATATGGTAATGGTGTTTCAATGATTATCTTTGCAGGGATTGTTGCTTCAATTCCTGACATGATTAAGGGCATTTATGTAGATTACTTTGTCAATGTACCAAGTAGTCGATTGACATCGTCTCTCATTTTTGTCGCTATTTTAATCATCGCTGTTTTGTTGATTGTTTACTTTACAACTTACGTTGAACAAGCTAAATATAAGATTCCAATTCAGTATACAAAGGTAGCTCAAGGAGCGCCATCAAGTTCCTATCTTCCTTTGAAAATTAACCCTGCTGGGGTTATTCCTGTTATCTTTGCTAGTTCCATTACAGCAGCACCAGCTGCAATCTTACAATTTGTGAGTGCGTCTGGTCTTAATTGGGAGTGGGTTAAAACAGCTCAAGAGTTGGTTTCTACTTCAACTCCGACAGGTGTTGCTTTGTATGCTCTGTTGATCATTCTCTTTACATTCTTCTATACATTTGTACAGATTAATCCAGAGAAAGCAGCAGAAAATTTACAAAAGAGTGGAGCTTATATCCATGGTGTCCGTCCTGGTAAAGGGACAGAGGAATACATGTCAAAACTTCTTCGTCGTCTCGCAACAGTCGGATCTCTCTTCCTAGGTGTCATTTCCATCCTACCTATTGTAGCTAAAGATTTATTTGGTCTTTCAGAAGTTGTTGCTTTTGGGGGAACAAGTTTGCTAATCATTATCTCTACAGGTATTGAAGGGATTAAACAATTGGAAGGTTATCTATTGAAACGTAAGTATGTTGGTTTCTTAGATACAACAGAATAATTGTAATAGAAAATAAAATTCACTATTGCTCAGAGAGTGGAGTGTAAAAATCAAAGACATTGTCAGATTTTTATCTCCTCTCTTCTATTTTGTTTTTAAATAGGAGTTGAAATGAATTTTTGCTTCTATTTAAAAATAAAAAAGGAGTTTGAATCATGAATCTTTTGATTATGGGTTTACCTGGTGCAGGTAAAGGAACACAAGCAGCAAAAATTGTTGAACAATTTCATGTTGCACACATCTCAACAGGTGACATGTTCCGTGCAGCAATGGCTAACCAAACTGAAATGGGTGTGTTGGCTAAGTCTTATATCGACAAAGGTGAATTAGTTCCAGATGAAGTTACAAATGGAATTGTTAAAGAGCGTCTTTCACAAGATGATATTAAGGAAACTGGCTTCTTGTTGGATGGTTACCCACGCACGATTGAACAAGCTCATGCCTTAGATAAAACATTGGCTGAACTTGGAATTAAACTTGAAGGTGTTATCAACATCGAAGTAGATCCATCTTGCCTACTTGAACGTTTGAGTGGTCGTATCATTCACCGTGAAACTGGAGAAACTTTCCATAAGGTATTCAACCCACCAGTTGATTACAAAGAGGAAGATTACTACCAACGTGAAGATGATAAACCAGAGACAGTTAAACGTCGTTTGGATGTCAATATTGCTCAAGGTGAACCAATTATTGCTCACTATCGTGCTAAAGGTCTAGTACATGATATCGAAGGTAACCAAGATATCAATGATGTCTTTAAAGATATCGAAAAGGTATTGACAAATTTGAAATAAAAGCGTTTTTCAGACTTGCAAAATGTCTTGACAAATGTTATACTGAGTTAGTCTGACTTATAATTGTTGTCTCTGTGTCTAGAGGCATCAAATCGAAATTTAGGGAGGTACTTTTGCGTGTCAAAAGACGATGTGATTGAAGTTGAAGGCAAAGTAGTCGATACGATGCCGAATGCAATGTTTACGGTTGAACTTGAAAATGGACATCAGATTTTAGCAACAGTTTCTGGTAAAATTCGTAAAAACTATATTCGTATTTTAGCGGGAGATCGTGTTACTGTTGAAATGAGTCCATATGACTTGACACGTGGACGTATCACTTACCGCTTTAAATAATCGAAAAACTTGGAGGGATAAGAAATGAAAGTAAGACCATCGGTCAAACCAATTTGCGAATACTGTAAAGTAATTCGTCGTAATGGTCGTGTTATGGTAATTTGCCCAGCAAATCCAAAACACAAACAACGTCAAGGATAAGATAGAAAGGAGAAAACATGGCTCGTATTGCTGGAGTTGATATTCCAAATGACAAACGCGTAGTTATCTCATTGACTTATGTCTATGGTATCGGACTTGCAACATCTCAAAAGATTTTGGCAGCTGCTGGAGTTTCAGAAGATATTCGTGTTCGTGACCTTACATCAGATCAAGAAGATGCTATCCGTCGTGAAGTGGATGCAATTAAAGTTGAAGGTGACCTTCGTCGTGAAGTGAACTTGAACATCAAACGTTTGATGGAAATCGGTTCATACCGTGGTATCCGTCACCGTCGTGGACTTCCTGTCCGTGGACAAAACACTAAAAACAACGCTCGCACTCGTAAAGGTAAAGCTGTTGCGATTGCTGGTAAGAAAAAATAATATAGGAGGTAAAAGTCTTGGCTAAACCAACACGTAAACGTCGTGTGAAAAAGAATATCGAATCTGGTATTGCTCATATTCACGCTACATTTAATAACACTATTGTTATGATTACTGATGTGCATGGTAATGCAATCGCTTGGTCATCAGCTGGTGCTCTTGGTTTTAAAGGTTCTCGTAAATCTACACCATTTGCTGCTCAAATGGCTTCAGAAGCTGCTGCTAAATCTGCACAAGAACACGGTCTTAAATCAGTTGAAGTTACTGTAAAAGGTCCAGGTTCTGGTCGTGAGTCAGCTATTCGTGCTCTTGCTGCCGCTGGTCTTGAAGTAACAGCAATTCGTGATGTGACTCCAGTGCCACACAATGGTGCTCGTCCTCCAAAACGTCGCCGTGTATAATCATTACCTTTACACTGCTTTTCGTTTAAGAGGGAGTAACTAAATGATCGAGTTTGAAAAACCAAATATAACAAAAATTGATGAAAATAAAGATTATGGCAAGTTTGTAATCGAACCACTAGAACGTGGATACGGTACAACACTTGGTAACTCTCTTCGTCGTGTACTTCTTGCTTCTCTTCCAGGAGCAGCTGTTACATCTATCGATATCGATGGAGTATTACATGAATTTGATACAATTCCTGGTGTTCGCGAAGACGTGATGCAAATCATTCTGAACATTAAAGGTATTGCAGTTAAATCATATGTAAAAGACGAAAAGACTATAGAACTTGATGTTGAAGGTCCTGCTGAAGTGACAGCCGGAGATATTTTAACTGATAGTGATATTGAAATCGTAAATCCAGATCATTATCTTTTCACAATCGGAGAAGGTGCTTCATTTAAAGCAACTATGACTGTAAACACTGGTCGTGGTTATGTACCTGCAGATGAAAATAAAAAAGATAATGCCCCAGTTGGAACACTTGCTGTAGATTCTATTTATACACCAGTTACAAAAGTTAACTATCAAGTTGAACCTGCTCGTGTAGGAAGCAATGATGGTTTCGACAAATTAACCCTTGAAATCTTGACAAATGGAACTATTATTCCAGAAGATGCTTTAGGGCTTTCAGCACGTATTTTGACAGAACATCTTGATTTGTTTACAAATCTTACAGAGGTTGCTAAATCTGCAGAAGTGATGAAAGAAGCTGATACTGAATCGGACGACCGTATTTTGGAACGTACGATTGAGGAACTTGACTTGTCTGTACGCTCATATAACTGTTTGAAACGTGCTGGTATCAATACTGTGCATGATTTGACAGAAAAATCTGAAGCAGAGATGATGAAAGTAAGAAATCTTGGACGCAAGAGTTTGGAAGAAGTGAAACTCAAACTCATTGATTTGGGTCTTGGATTAAAAGATAAATAAAGGAGGAATACATGGCTTACCGTAAACTAGGACGCACTAGCTCACAACGTAAAGCAATGCTTCGCGATTTGACAACTGACCTTTTGATCAACGAATCAATCGTGACAACTGAAGCTCGTGCTAAAGAAATCCGTAAAACTGTTGAAAAAATGATTACTCTAGGTAAACGTGGTGATTTGCATGCACGTCGTCAAGCTGCTGCTTTCGTACGTAATGAAATCGCATCTGAAAACTATGATGAAGCAACTGACAAGTACACTTCTACTACAGCACTTCAAAAATTGTTCTCAGAAATCGCACCTCGTTACGCAGACCGTAACGGTGGATACACTCGTATCCTTAAAACTGAACCACGTCGTGGTGATGCAGCGCCAATGGCGATCATCGAATTAGTATAAAATCATCAATTTTGTTGAGTGTTATGATGATGGAGCCCTGTGCTCTTAGTCTAGCTCTGGTCTACCGCTAGGACTTTTGTCCTAGCGGGAACACTCATCATAAGATGGTAGGGTAGACGCTTGTTTACGAAATTGTTTTTCTTTTAAGAACAATTTCGTAAGCAGGCGTTTTTTAGTTTTTTTGAAGTAAATGTGCTATACTGAGAAAAAAGAAAAATATAGATATGGTTATTTTCTATGATTTCAAAGATGGAGGACCAATATGAAAGCTATTATAACTGTTGTTGGAAAAGATAAGGGTGGTATTGTTGCAGGTGTTGCGACTAAGATTGCTGAACTAGGATTAAATATTGATGATATTTCACAAACTGTATTGGATGAATTCTTCACCATGATGGCTGTAGTATCCAGTGATGAAAAACATGATTTTACTCAACTAAGAAATGAGTTTGAAGCCTTTGGCCAGACCTTGAATGTCAAAATCAATATTCAGAGCGCGGCTATTTTCGATGCTATGTATAATATCTAGGAGGTGCTTATGGATATTAGACAAGTTACCGAAACTATTGCAATGATTGAAGAGCAGAATTTTGATATTCGTACCATTACCATGGGAATTTCTCTTCTTGATTGTATTGATCCGGATATTGATAGAGCTGCAGATAAAATATATGAAAAAGTTACGACTAAGGCGGCGAATTTAGTGGCTGTCGGTGATGAAATCGCCGCTGAGTTAGGTATACCTATTGTCAATAAACGTGTATCAGTAACACCGATTTCTCTAATTGGTGCTGCTACAGATGCAAGGGATTATGTACCGTTAGCCAAAGCTTTAGATAGAGCAGCAAAAGAAATTGGTGTTGATTTTATTGGTGGCTTTTCTGCTTTAGTTCAAAAAGGCTACCAAAAAGGAGATGAAATACTCATCAACTCGATTCCACGTGCTTTAGCTGAAACTGATAAAGTTTGCTCTTCAGTAAATATTGGTTCAACAAAGTCAGGAATCAACATGACTGCTGTAGCTGATATGGGTCGAATTATCAAGGAGACAGCTGAGCTTTCAGATATGGGGGCTGCAAAACTTGTCGTTTTTGCCAATGCAGTTGAGGACAATCCTTTTATGGCCGGAGCCTTTCATGGTGTTGGTGAAGCTGATGTTATTATCAATGTAGGCGTTTCAGGGCCTGGGGTTGTCAAACGTGCTTTAGAAAAAGTTCGAGGCCAAAGCTTTGATGTAGTTGCTGAAACTGTTAAAAAGACAGCCTTCAAGATTACTCGGATTGGTCAATTAGTTGGCCAGATGGCTAGTGAAAGACTAGGTGTTGATTTTGGGATTGTTGATTTGAGTTTAGCACCTACTCCTGCAGTGGGGGATTCTGTAGCTCGGGTTCTGGAAGAAATGGGATTGGAAACAGTTGGGACTCATGGGACGACTGCCGCTTTAGCTCTTTTAAATGACCAAGTAAAAAAAGGAGGAGTAATGGCTTGCAACCAAGTCGGTGGTCTGTCAGGTGCTTTCATCCCAGTTTCAGAAGATGAGGGTATGATAGCAGCAGTGCAAAATGGTTCCCTAAATCTTGAAAAGCTAGAAGCCATGACGGCTATCTGTTCAGTTGGGTTGGATATGATTGCTATCCCTGAAGATACACCTGCCGAAACCATTGCAGCTATGATTGCGGATGAGGCAGCAATTGGTGTTATTAATATGAAAACCACAGCTGTCCGTATCATTCCAAAGGGTAAAGAAGGCGATATGATTGAGTTTGGTGGCTTGCTAGGAACTGCCCCAGTTATGAAAGTCAATGGAGCTTCTTCGGCTGATTTCATTGCTCGTGGAGGACAGATTCCAGCTCCAATTCATAGTTTTAAAAATTAATAAAAAATAAAATGATTTAAGTTCTATTTAAGGATAGGTGTGTATACTCTAATCATTAAATAAAGACCTCCTAACTTTATTTAATAGAAATCCTAAACTTTTTCATAATAATCTCCTACAAAAGTCGCTCGTAAGAGTGGCTTTTGTTTTGTATTCTTTAAAAAACTAGTAAAATTTCATTGATTCTGGTCAAATTTTTTAAGAATGGCTAGTTTTTTCGAAGTCAAACCAGCCTAAAACCTTGCCATGATTGGCTTTTTGAAAAATTATGGTATAATAGTAGTAGTTTTATTAGATGGAGTAGAATTTTTGAGAAAAAGCTTTCGTGTAAAAAAAGAGAAAGATTTCGACGCCATATTTAAAAAGGGAGCAAGTGTAGCTAATCGAAAATTTGTTATTTATCGATTAGAAAACAATGAAACACATTTTCGAGTAGGTTTATCAGTCAGTAAAAAATTAGGAAATGCTGTGACAAGAAACCAAATCAAGAGAAGAATCCGGCATGTTCTCATTCGAAATAGTAATCAAATTGTTGATAATGTCGATTTTGTTGTGATTGCTCGAAAAGGCGTTGAACTATTAGAATATGCAGAAATTGAAAAAAACTTACTTCATGTTTTGAGATTAGCAAAGATTTACCAGGAAGGAAATAAGAGTGAAGAAGAAATTACAATTGACTAGTTTGTTAGGTTTGTCCTTGTTGGTAATGACTGCTTGTGCAACTAGTGAAGTGTCTGCTGATTCGGCAGACTTTTGGAGTAAACTTGTTTATTTTTTTGCTGAAACCATTCGATTTTTGTCATTTGATGTCAGCATTGGTTTAGGGATTATTCTTTTCACGGTTTTGATTAGAACAATACTGTTACCAGTCTTTCAAACACAAATGGTGGCTTCCAGAAAAATGCAAGAGGCGCAACCTCTTATCAAAGAATTGCGCGAACGTTATCCAGGTCGCGACATGGAAAGTCGTACTAAGCTAGATCAGGAAACACGTAAATTATTTAAAGAATTAGGCATTAAGCAATCCGCATCCTTCTGGCCGCTTTTAATTCAAATGCCAATTCTATTGGCTCTTTTCCAAGCTTTATCAAACGTAGATTTTTTGAAGACAGGCCACTTTTTATGGTTCAATCTAGGTGGAGCTGATACCACTTTCGTACTACCTGTTTTAGCTGCCCTATTCACCTTCCTCAGTAGCTGGCTTTCAAATAAAGCCTTACCTGAGAAAAATGGTGCAATGACAGGTATGATGTATGGGATGCCTGTTATAATCTTCTTTTTTGCAATATCTGCTCCAAGTGGTGTCGCTCTTTACTGGGCGGTTTCAAATGCTTATCAAGTATTGCAAACTTACCTTTTGAACAATCCCTTCAAAATTATTGCAGAGCGTGAAGCAGATGTACAAGCTAAGAAGGATTTAGAAGTTAAGAAAAGAAAAGCTCTAAAGAAAGCACAGAAAAAGAAAAAGTAAGGAGAAATCTGATAATGGTGTTATTTACAGGTTCAACAGTTGAAGAAGCAATCCAAAATGGATTGAATGAATTAAATATTCCGAGAATGAAAGCTCATATCAAAGTTGTTTCGAGAGAGAAAAAAGGATTTTTTGGACTTTTTGGAAAAAAACCAGCTCAAGTTGATATCGAAGCAATCAGTGAAACAACGGTTGTAAAAGCAAATCAGCAAGCAATCAAAGGCGTTCCAAAAGAAATTAATGATCAAAATGATCCAGTTAAAACAGTCAGCGAAGCAACAGTTGATTTGGGACATGTAGTTGCTGCTATCAAGAAAATTGAAGAAGAAGGCCAAGAAATTTCTGAAGAAGTCAAGGCTGAAATTCTTAAGAATGATAAAGAAGCCAGCACGATTTTAGAAGAAACAGGCCATATTGAAGTTTTAAAAGAATTGCAACCTGAGACAACTCAAGAAAATGCTGACGAAGAGCAAAGTAGCGATTTAGAAAATCTTGGTTTGAAAGTCGAGCCAACATACGACACTGAAAAGGTTGTTGAAGAAGTAACCAATTATGTTCAAGCGATTATCGATGATATGGATGTTGAGGGAACTATTTCTAGCACCTCTAACCGTCGCTCTATCAACATGCAAATTGATACGAATGAGCCAGGCCGTATTATTGGTTACCATGGTAAGGTTTTGAAATCTCTTCAACTTTTAGCACAAAATTACCTCTACAATCGTTATTCAAAAACCTTCTACATTACTATCAACGTTAATGATTATGTAGAACATCGTGCAGAAGTGTTACAGAGTTATGCTCAAAAATTAGCGACACGTGTTTTGGAAGAAGGCCGTAGTCAGATGACAGATCCAATGTCAAGCAGCGAGCGTAAAATTATCCATCGCATCATCTCACGAATGGAAGGTGTAACCAGTTACTCTGAAGGTGACGAACCAAATCGTTACGTTGTAGTTGACACAGAATAAAAATGAAAAATCAGGGAAAACCTGATTTTTTTCTAACTAAAGAAGGAATCAAATGAAAGAAATCAAGGACTATCTTGCTTATCAAGGAGAACAGTACCGGAATCCTGACAAAGCAGGAGCTGAAAAGGATAAAATGCTAGACTTGCGTCAAAAAGGGCAGGAGGCACGAAAGTCATTTACTCACCTAGCTGAATGTTTTCAAGCTAGGCACACCGGTTGGAATTTACACCCAACCAGTCAATGGATGAATCAAGCGCAGAGACTACGCCCCCATTTCTGGGTTTATTTACAGAGAGAGGGACATGTAACAGAGCCCATGATGGCTCTTCGTTTGTATGGAAACCCGAATGATTGGGGAATTTCTATAGAAGTCAGTTTTGTAGAGAGAAAGAAAGATGAGGCTACCTTGTCAAAACAGGCTAAAATCTTGGATATCCCAGTGGTTGATGGAATCTATTATTGGGTTCAGAAAAACGATGAAAGCTATAAAGTACAAGCTACTGAAGAGAACAGGCAACTTTTAAGACAAGAATTATCCAATCAGGAGATTCGTAAGGTTTTAGTAAAAGTTGATATTCCAATAACCGATGAAGATACCCTAGATAAAGTTCTAGATGGACTTGATAGAGGTTTTGAAAAATTATTACCTTACTATCAAGCGACTAGGAATTAGTATAATCGGCTGAGTCATTTTATAGTAAATTGTTTTATTGCTATTCTAGGTATTTTTTCATATAATAGTAAAATAGGATACGTGGTATACTTATCACCTCAAAGAGAAAGGAAATTCTATGTCAAATTTATCTGTTAATGCGATTCGTTTTCTAGGTATTGACGCTATCAACAAAGCAAACTCAGGTCACCCAGGGGTGGTGATGGGTGCTGCTCCGATGGCATACAGCCTATTCACTAAAGAACTTCGTATCAATCCAGCTCAACCAAACTGGATCAACCGCGACCGTTTTATTCTTTCAGCAGGTCATGGTTCAATGCTCCTTTATGCCCTTCTTCACCTTTCTGGTTTTGAAGATGTGAGCATGGATGAGGTAAAGAACTTCCGTCAATGGGGCTCTAAAACACCAGGTCACCCAGAATTTGGGCATACTGCAGGGGTTGATGCAACAACAGGACCTCTAGGACAAGGGATCGCAACTGCGACAGGTTTTGCACAAGCAGAACGTTTCCTTGCAGCTAAGTATAACCGTGAAGGATATAATATCTTTGATCACTACACATATGTTATCTGTGGAGATGGCGACTTGATGGAAGGTGTCTCAAGCGAAGCTGCTTCTTATGCAGGCTTGCAAAAACTTGACAAGTTGGTTGTTCTTTATGATTCAAACGATATCAACTTGGATGGTGAGACAAAGGATTCATTCACAGAGAGTGTTCGCGATCGTTACAATGCCTATGGTTGGCATACAGCCTTGGTTGAAGATGGGACAGACTTAGAAGCTATTCAAGCAGCCATTGAAGAAGCTAAGGCTTCTGGCAAACCATCTTTGATTGAAGTAAAAACTGTTATTGGTTATGGTTCGCCAAATAAACAAGGAACTAATGCCGTACACGGTGCTCCTCTTGGTGCAGACGAAACTGCTGCAACTCGTCAAGCCCTTGGTTGGGACTACGAACCGTTTGAAATTCCAGCGGAAGTTTATGCTGATTTCAAAGAAAATGTTGCGGACCGAGGTGCATCAGCATATGAAGCATGGACAAAACTAGTTGCAGATTATAAAGAAGCTCACCCAGAACTCGCAGCAGAAGTGGAAGCAATTATTGACGGACGCGATCCAGTTGAATTGACTCCAGAAGACTTCCCAGCTTTAGAAAATGGCTTCTCTCAAGCAACTCGTAACTCAAGTCAGGATGCCTTGAATGTAGTGGCTGCTAAATTGCCAACCTTCCTTGGTGGATCAGCTGACCTTGCACATTCAAATATGACTTACATCAAAACTGACGGACTACAGGACGATGCAAATCGCTTGAACCGTAATATCCAATTTGGTGTTCGTGAATTTGCAATGGGTACAGTTTTGAACGGAATGGCTCTTCACGGTGGACTTCGAGTTTATGGTGGAACCTTCTTCGTATTCTCAGACTACCTTAAAGCGGCAGTTCGTTTGTCAGCCTTGCAAGGTCTTCCTGTAACCTATGTCTTTACCCACGATTCAATCGCTGTTGGTGAAGATGGACCAACTCATGAGCCGATTGAACACTTGGCAGGACTTCGTGCAATTCCAAACCTCAATGTTTTCCGCCCGGCAGATGCGCGTGAAACTCAAGCCGCTTGGTATCTTGCAGTGAAGAGTGAGAAAACACCAACTGCCCTTGTCTTGACTCGTCAAAACTTGACTGTTGAGGAAGGAACAGACTTTGAGAAGGTTGCGAAAGGTGCTTACGTTGTATATGAAAATGCAGCAGACTTTGACACTATCTTGATTGCAACAGGTTCAGAAGTGAACTTAGCAGTAGCAGCTGCTAAGGAATTGGCAAGCCAAGGTGGAAAAATTCGCGTAGTCAGCATGCCATCTACAGATGTATTTGATGCACAAGACGCAGCATACAAAGAAGAAATCTTACCAAATGCAGTTCGTCGCCGTGTAGCTGTCGAAATGGGAGCAACTCAAAACTGGTATAAATACGTCGGTCTTGATGGAGCGGTTCTCGGTATTGATACCTTTGGTGCGTCTGCTCCAGCTTCAAAAGTTTTAGCAGAATATGGATTTACAGTTGAAAACTTAGTTGAAATTGTAAACAACTTGAAGTAAGAAAAACCAGAGCATTGCTCTGGTTTTTTTATTGTTCCAAAACCAGGGTACAATCTTGTAAAAACAAGTGAAATTTGTTATAGTAGTTTTATCTGAATTACAAAGGAGTAAAAAATAATGGGTGGGAATTTAACATTCTTGATTATGCTTGTTTTGATGTTCGGCTTGATGTTCTTCATGCAACGTTCTCAAAAGAAACAAGCTGAAAAACGTATGGAGAGCCTCAACAAACTTCAAAAAGGCTATGAAGTAATTACTATCGGTGGTCTCTATGGTACAGTTGATGAAGTTGACACTGAAAACAAAACGATTGTACTTGATGTAGACGGAGTATACTTGACTTTTGAATTAGGCGCAATTAGAACAGTTTTGCCAGTCAAAGAAGCTGTCACACCTGAAGGTACAGTTGTTGACGGCGAAAGCGCGATTGAAGAATAAAACGGGGTTGATCTTATACCCCTTTTTCTATGAAGATGAGGAACGATGATGAAAAAGATTGTTTTTGTTTGCCTTGGTAATATTTGTCGAAGCCCGATGGCAGAATTTGTGATGAAATCTTTAACCGATGATTATGAGATTGAAAGTCGAGCAACTTCTTCTTGGGAACACGGCAATCCAATTCACAAAGGGACTCAGAAAATCTTTAAAACTCACGGCATTCCTTATGATTCATCAAAAACATCGCAACAAATCTCTAAGGATGATTTTGAACATTTTGACTATATCATCGGAATGGATGAGTCCAATCTTCTTGACTTGACTCGGATGAGTCCTCAGGAGCATCATCATAAGATAGAGGCATTCGCTTCTGAAAGTGTTCCAGATCCATGGTATACAGGTGATTTTGATGAAACTTATAATCGAGTTTTAGCTGGTTGTCTAGCTTGGCTAGCACGTTTAGAAAATGAGGCAAAAAATGGATAATTTAAAAAAACTCTATGATAAATACAGTGTCTATATAACTCGTCCTCGTTTAGAAATTGCGACGGTAGTGGTCATAGCTCTTTGCGCGATATTCGTATTTGTAGGGAACATGCCTAAGCAAGGAGTATTAAAATTGGATGGAGATTCCTTAGTATATGACGGAAGTATCGTTCGTGGAAAGATGAATGGCAAAGGGACCCTGACTTTCGCAAATGGTGATACCTACACTGGGGAATTCAAAAATGGCGCATTTAACGGCAAAGGAACCTACCAAGCTAAGGAAGGCTGGGTTTATGAAGGTGACTTTGTTAATGGCCAGGCTGAAGGTAAAGGAAAACTGACTACTGAGCAAGATGTAGTCTATGAAGGTGATTTTAAACAAGGTCTCTTTCAACAAGCGCAATAACCTCCTCTTAGAGGGGGTATTATACTGCGTAAACGGAAAGCGCTTACATGGAAATTGAGATGCTTTACAATACCTTTTTACAATGGAATTTGTGAAAAATAAAAGTTTTATTGAATTATTCACAAAGTGGAAGTGTAAAAGTGCATGTGTAGGCATGTACAAAAATATTTTCACAAGGAAATAAAAAAAGTTTGTGAAATTTCTATGAAACTGTTTACAAATCTTGAAAAAAGAGTTATAATAAGATTGTGAAAAAATTAACAAAGGACTTACAATCCTTGAAAGCTATGGAGGAAAATATGGCTGATAAAAAAACTGTAACACCAGAGGAAAAGAAACTCGCTGCTGAAAAGCATGTTGATGGTTTGGTGCAAAAAGCTTTGGTTGCCCTTGAAGAAATGCGTAAACTTGACCAAGATCAAGTCGATTATATCGTAGCAAAAGCTTCAGTTGCAGCTCTTGATGCCCACGGGGAATTGGCTTTACATGCCTTTGAAGAAACAGGACGTGGAGTATTTGAAGATAAAGCGACTAAAAACTTGTTTGCCTGTGAGCACGTAGTAAACAACATGCGCCACACTAAAACAGTTGGTGTTATTGAAGAAGACGATGTGACAGGATTGACTCTTATTGCTGAACCGGTTGGTGTTGTTTGTGGTATCACTCCAACAACAAACCCTACTTCAACAGCAATCTTTAAAGCTTTGATTTCATTGAAGACTCGTAATCCTATTGTCTTTGCGTTCCACCCATCAGCTCAAGAATCATCAGCTCACGCAGCTCAAATCGTTCGTGATGCAGCGATTAAAGCAGGTGCTCCTGAGAACTGTATACAGTGGATTACTGAACCATCTATGGAAGCAACTAGCGCATTGATGAACCACGAAGGTGTTGCGACAATCCTTGCGACAGGTGGTAATGCCATGGTTAAAGCGGCTTACTCATGTGGTAAACCAGCTCTTGGGGTAGGTGCCGGAAACGTTCCAGCTTATGTTGAAAAATCAGCTAACATCCGCCAAGCTGCTCACGATATCGTAATGTCTAAATCATTTGATAACGGTATGGTCTGTGCATCTGAACAAGCGGTTATCATCGATAAAGAGATTTACGATGAATTCGTAGCAGAGTTCAAATCATATCACACTTACTTTGTAAACAAAAAAGAAAAAGCTCTTCTTGAAGAATTCTGCTTCGGTGTGAAAGCAAACAGCAAAAACTGTGCTGGTGCAAAATTGAACGCTGACATCGTTGGTAAACCAGCAACTTGGATTGCAGAACAAGCAGGATTTACGGTTCCAGAAGGAACAAACATTCTTGCTGCAGAATGTAAAGAAGTTGGCGAAAAAGAGCCGTTGACTCGTGAAAAATTATCACCAGTTATCGCAGTTTTGAAATCTGAAAGCCGCGAAGACGGTATTGCAAAAGCTCGTCAAATGGTTGAATTTAACGGTCTTGGACACTCAGCTGCCATCCATACTGCTGATGAAGAATTGACTAAAGAATTTGGTAAAGCTGTTAAAGCTATTCGTGTTATCTGTAACTCACCTTCTACTTTCGGTGGTATCGGGGACGTTTACAATGCCTTCTTGCCATCATTGACACTCGGATGTGGTTCTTACGGACGTAACTCAGTTGGGGATAACGTTAGCGCCATTAACCTCTTGAATATCAAAAAAGTCGGAAGACGGAGAAATAACATGCAATGGATGAAACTTCCTTCAAAAACATACTTTGAACGTGATTCAATTCAATACCTTCAAAAATGTCGTGACGTTGAGCGTGTCATGATCGTTACTGACCATGCTATGGTAGAGCTTGGCTTCCTTGATCGTATCATCGAACAACTTGACCTTCGTCGCAATAAGGTTGTTTACCAAATCTTTGCAGATGTAGAACCAGATCCAGATATCACTACAGTTGAACGTGGTACTGAGATTATGCGTGCCTTCAAACCAGATACAATCATCGCTCTTGGTGGTGGATCACCAATGGATGCTGCTAAAGTAATGTGGCTCTTCTACGAGCAACCAGAAGTGGACTTCCGTGACCTTGTACAAAAATTCATGGATATCCGTAAACGTGCCTTCAAATTCCCATTACTTGGTAAGAAGACTAAATTCATCGCTATCCCAACTACATCTGGTACAGGATCTGAAGTAACTCCATTTGCCGTTATCTCTGATAAAGCGAACAACCGTAAATACCCAATCGCTGACTACTCATTGACACCAACTGTGGCAATCGTAGACCCTGCTTTGGTATTGACAGTTCCTGGATTTGTTGCTGCTGATACTGGTATGGACGTATTGACTCACGCGACTGAAGCTTACGTATCACAAATGGCTAGCGACTACACTGACGGTCTTGCTCTTCAAGCGATTAAACTCGTATTTGAAAACCTTGAAAGTTCAGTTAAGAATGCAGACTTCCATTCACGTGAGAAAATGCATAACGCTTCAACTATTGCTGGTATGGCCTTTGCTAATGCCTTCCTAGGTATTTCTCACTCAATGGCTCACAAGATTGGTGCACAATTCCACACAGTTCACGGACGTACAAATGCAATCTTGCTTCCATACGTTATCCGTTACAATGGTACACGCCCAGCTAAGACAGCTACATGGCCTAAGTACAACTACTACCGTGCAGATGAGAAATATCAAGATATCGCTCGTATGCTTGGACTTCCAGCTTCTACTCCAGAAGAAGGAGTTGCATCTTATGCTAAAGCTGTTTACGAACTCGGTGAGCGCGTAGGTATCGAAATGAACTTCAAAGCACAAGGTGTTGACGAGAAAGAATGGAAAGAACATTCACGTGAATTGGCCTTCCTTGCTTATGAAGATCAATGTTCGCCTGCCAACCCACGTCTTCCAATGGTTGATCATATGCAAGAAATCATCGAAGATGCTTACTATGGTTACAAAGAAAGACCAGGACGTCTTAAATAATTGATTATCAGTCAGAGGCAGGAGTAATCCTGTCTCTTTTTATAGTTTTTTAAAATAGAAGAGGTTAAAAGTTTAACAAAAAAATTTTGTAAATAACTATAAAGATGTATGTTGATAGACTTTTGACAAAGGGAATCTATATAAAATTGTGTATCTAGAAAGTAGAAAACTGAAGTGAAAATCAACGTCAGCGCTTGCAATAAAACTAAAATAGTTATATAATAGGTTTGTTGAAAGGTGATTTGTAGTGATTCAAGTTACTCTTTTCACAATAAAATTTTCATGATTTTCATAAGGAGGAAATCACTAATGGTAGTTAAAGTTGGTATTAACGGTTTCGGTCGTATCGGACGTCTTGCTTTCCGTCGTATCCAAAACGTAGAAGGTGTTGAAGTTACACGCATCAACGACCTTACAGATCCAGTAATGCTTGCACACTTGTTGAAATATGACACAACTCAAGGTCGTTTCGACGGTACTGTGGAAGTTAAAGAAGGTGGATTCGAAGTTAACGGTAAATTCGTTAAAGTTTCTGCTGAACGCGATCCAGAACAAATCGACTGGGCTAACGACGGTGTAGAAATCGTTCTTGAAGCAACTGGTTTCTTTGCTACTAAAGCAGCTGCTGAAAAACACTTGCATGCTGGTGGTGCTAAGAAAGTTGTTATCACTGCTCCTGGTGGATCAGATGTTAAAACAGTCGTATTTAACACTAACCACGATATTCTTGATGGTACTGAAACAGTTATCTCAGGTGCTTCATGTACTACAAACTGCTTGGCTCCAATGGCTAAAGCTCTTCAAGATAACTTCGGTGTTGTTGAAGGATTGATGACTACTATCCACGCTTACACTGGTGACCAAATGATCCTTGACGGTCCACACCGTAAAGGTGACCTTCGTCGTGCTCGTGCTGGTGCTGCTAACATCGTTCCTAACTCAACTGGTGCTGCTAAAGCAATCGGTTTGGTTATCCCTGAATTGAACGGTAAATTGGACGGAGCTGCACAACGCGTTCCTACTCCAACTGGATCAGTTACTGAATTGGTAGTTGTTCTTGAAAAGAACGTCACTGTTGATGAAGTAAATGCAGCTATGAAAGCAGTAGCTAACGAATCATACGGTTACACTGAAGATCCAATCGTTTCTTCAGACGTTGTAGGTATGTCTTACGGATCATTGTTTGACGCAACTCAAACTAAAGTTCTTGACGTTGACGGTAAACAATTAGTTAAAGTTGTATCATGGTACGACAACGAAATGTCTTACACTGCACAACTTGTTCGTACTCTTGAATACTTCGCAAAAATTGCTAAATAATTTCTGAGTCGATAAAAGCAAGGCCAACTGGTCTTGCTTTTTTTGTATATATGAAAAAATGAGGCTGGGACAAAAGTCCTAGCCTCTCAATTGTCTTTGGATTGTGGAGCAAGACGCAGTGGTTGAGTGGGCTCTACTACGCTGATTTCATCAGCTTTTACAGCCTTACTCAATTGTGCGGAGGTGGGACGACGAAATCGAATTCTAACGAATTACCGATTTCTGTCCCACTCTCATTTTGTTTTATTTCTCTTTCAAATGAATCTGATAGAGCAGTAAAGCTTAGTTGTTTTAAAGTCAGAGGGTGGATAAAGGATAGTTTATATGCGTGAAGCATTAGTCTGCTAGTTCTAGAACTTGGATTATAGAGGGGGTCTCCAGCGATTGGATGGTTGTGGTGAGATAGGTGGACTCGAATCTGATGAGTACGTCCTGTTTTTAATCTACACTGAACGAGACTGGTTTTGTTTTGAAATTGTTTTAACCGAGTTACATGAGTTTCGGCGTATTGACCGTTTTTTTGATCCACAATTCTTTTTCTACGATCGTGACGATTGCGACCGATTTTATCTCGGAAGATCAAGTCCTTAGCCTCTAATCTTCCATCAACCAGAGCCCAGTATTCTCGAGAAATCTCTTTCTTTTCTAATAAGCGATTAAGGATAGGCAGAATGAATGGATCCTTCGCAAACAGTACGAGACCACTTGTTTCCATATCTAGTCTATGAACAACATAGCAAGTTTGACCAACATAGGCGCTGACATGATTGAGAAGAGCTATCTCATCGGGCTGATTCCCATGTGTCTTCATACCCTCGGGTTTATTGACGATAATTAAATACTGATCTTGATAGACTTCTTCGACAAGTTTGGGGTTTCCCCAGAGAATTTCTTTTGTAGGATAATCTTCCTCGTCGAAAATCAATTGGCACTCATCTCCGGCCTTGACCGTTTGATGCCAATGGACCTCTTCTTGATTAATCAGGATGTGTTTCTTGATTCTCAAAAAGTGCCTTATTTTTCTAGGTATTAACAGCTGTTCTTCTAGAAAATGTTTGACAGTCATTTCGGGTAGAGAGTTGGGGATCGTAAAGGTAAATTTCATACTGATATTGTAACAAAAAATGGTGTATTTGGACAGGGTAACCAGCAAAATTCTTGTCTTCCTATGGGGAAGATGATAAAATATACGCATGAAATTAGATACATTATTTGAAAAATTTCTTTCCTTATTTAAGAAAGAAGAATCTGAAATTGAAGAAACAGAGATTAACGAAGTTGACTATGAAGAAAATGAGTCAAGTAATTTAAGACGTTCAAGAGGGGGGCGAAAGAAGACCGGTGCAGTTGGCCCTGTTAGAAAATTTTGGCGTCGCTATCACTTGACAAAAATTTTTCTGATTCTAGGACTCAGCGCCAGCTTGTTTGTCGGAGTCTATCTATTTGCTTTAGCAAAATCAACAAATGTTACCGACCTGCAAAACGCCCTGAAAACTCGGACCTTGATTTTTGATAGGGAGGAAAAAGAAGCAGGTGCTCTGTCAGGACAAAAAGGAACCTATGTTGAGCTTGCTGATATTAGTGAAGATTTGCAGAATGCTGTTATTGCGACAGAAGATAGAAGCTTCTATAAGAACGATGGTATTAATTATGCTCGTTTCTTCCTAGCAATAGTAACGGGCGGGCGCTCAGGGGGTGGCTCCACAATTACCCAACAATTAGCGAAGAATGCCTATCTTTCTCAAGACCAGACTGTTCAGAGAAAGGCAAAAGAATTCTTTCTAGCTTTAGAATTGACAAAAAAATACAGCAAAAAAGAAATTCTAACCATGTACTTGAACAATGCCTACTTCGGAAACGGAGTTTGGGGTGTTGAAGATGCAAGTAAAAAATACTTTGGGGTTTCAGCTTCTCAACTGACACTTGATGAAGCCGCAACCTTGGCAGGAATGCTCAAAGGACCGGAATT